>CAJLUG010000008.1 GCA_905209745.1 uncultured Mycoplasma sp. | reverse complement strand
GAAATAATTACTTCTCTAGATTTTTCTAACTACACCATAGTGTCCATTCACTCTAAAAGAGATAATTGAAAGACTAAAAATTAGTCTTTTTTATTGTGAAAAATTTCACGATAAGGCACCACTACTTTAAATGCTCCTGAAGAATAAGGGGCCACTTGATATTCTGGGAAAAAGACCATAATCCCCGTAGGCGCAAAAGCAAAAATAGAGAAATTAGAAAGAATTGGTTTGGTACCTTCTAACATCATATTTTGATCAACTACTCCCAAATTTTTAGATAACACTCTCCTACTTTCTCTAGATAAGATAGAAAGTAAATCTTCCTGCTCTAAAAATAAATCCTCCATCGTAACAATACGATCTAAATTCTTATCATAAACAATAGATAAGATAGAATGACTAGGATGAGCTCCACCTGTATAAGAAGAAACATAAAGTACGACCGATAGATAATTTTGATAACTGTATTCATCATGAGAAACATCTAATGTATAAGTAAAGTTTTCTTGAATCGGTTCTTTTGCCATATTCATAAAACGAAAAATCTCTTTTTCTAAAACCGAAAAAATCTCTTGATTCAAAGTAGCGTATTCCGTTCTAGGATAAATAATTTGAATTCCATTATTCATAAAGTATCACCTAATAAAGTATATGAGAAAATATCTTGCATATCACCAAAAATAGATTTATAGTAAAACTGGTGATATGATGAAAACAAAACACACACTAAAACCAATCTATAATAACACTTCTCGCATTCTAATATTAGGTAGTCTGCCCTCAGTAAAATCCCGAGAACAACAATTCTACTATGCCCATCCCAAAAATAGATTTTGGCAAGTATTAGAAAAAGTATTTGAAGAAGAAATAGGAACCGAAAAAGAAGACAAAATAAAGTTTTTATATAAACATCATATTGCATTATTTGATGTCATTAAAGAGTGTGATATTAAATCATCTAGTGATGCTAGTATTAAAAACGTAATCCCTAATAACCTAAGCACCATATTAAAAGAAAGCAAGATAAAAGCGATATTTACAACAGGCACAAAAGCTCATAGACTATATCAAAAGTATCTCTATCCTAAAACCAAAATAGAAGATATTCCCCTACCAAGTACTTCTCCTGCCAATTGTAAAATAAGTCTAGAAGAATTAACAAATCATTATCAAAGAATCAAAAAAGAATTAGAAAACGAATAAAAGCACCACCAAGATGCTTTTATTTTTATATTACTACAACACTAAGGACGTAATTGAAAACCCAAACTTTCTATTTTCTCTTGTAACAAACGAAGAGGAATCTCCCGAGATAAAGTAAGAGTTGCCTTTTTTTCTTCTAAGCTAACAGAAACTTTTTTTACTTCAGGAATAGTAGATAATACATTTTTTACTCGCTTTCTGCAACCTTCACAATACATTCCTTCAATATAAATAGTCTTATTTATTTTTTTAAACATAAAATCATCCTTTCTTCTTAACAATAACACGTAGTCGTAAAGAATTGAATACAACTGTCAAACTACTAATCATCATACAAAAACTTGCAATCATCGGATTTAAAACAATCCCAAAAGGTTCTAAAACGCCAATCGCAATCGGTATCATACAAACATTATAGAAAAATGCCCAAAATAAATTCTCAACAATAATACAATAAGATTTCTTACTAATATCAATAAAATCTAACAAATTAGATAAATTATGATTCATAAGTACTACATCACTAGCATCACTCGCTACATCGGTACCATCAGAAATACTAATACCAACATCAGCTTCGACTAAAGCCACCGCATCGTTGACACCATCCCCAATCATCACAACCGTATTACCACCAGATACATATCCTTGAACAATAGAAGCTTTATCTTTTGGTAATACATCCGCATGAATCTCTTCGATACCAACTTCCTTCGCTACAATTCTTGCAGCATCTAAATTATCCCCTGTAAGCATGACTGGTATAATATTTTGTGATATAAGACTAGAAATAACCTGCCTCATATCTTTCCTTACAACATCTCGAACACCAATAAGACCAATAACCTGATCATCTCTAACAACATATAAAATACTACATCCTTGGTCTATCAAATGTTGATAATCATCCTCATGAAAATCTTCAATACCATGTCTTTTTAACAACTTTTGATTTCCAATATAGTAAGATACCCCTTCAATCACACCTTCTACTCCCATACCAGCAACAGAAGAAAACTTATCTACTGTAAACAATTTCTCTTTAGAAAATGCACTAGCAATCGGATGCGTAGAAAAACTCTCGACACTAGCAACAATTCTTAACAATTTCTCCTCCTCTTCCAAATAAGTAAATACTTGAAAAATATCTAACTTACCATAAGTAAGAGTTCCTGTCTTATCAAAAACAATTCGGTCAACATGTCTCATTTTCTCTAAAACATCCCCATTTTTAACCATAATCCCTAAAGTCCATAACTAACACTAACCACGAGTGGAACCGCAAGACCTAAAGCACAAGGACAAGCAACAACCAATACAGTAACAAAAGAATGAAAACTACTACTAAAACCAAGACCAAAGAAATTTTTAACAAGAAAAGTAAGAATTGCCACCACAACAATAAATGGTACAAAATAACTACTGACTTTATCTGCTAAACGCTCTGTCTGGTTCTTTTTACCCAGTGCCGAAACAACCATATTAACAATACTAGAAACCATAGAATCTTTACCTATTTTTAAAGCTTTATATTCAATAGTACCATCATAATTCATAGAGCCAGCCAAAACATGACTTCCTTTTTCCTTTAATACTGGAATAGCTTCTCCCGTAAGGAAAGACTCATCGGCATGACATACTCCCGTAACAACCTCTCCATCCACAGCAAACTTCTCATTAGGACGACATACCAAAATATCTCCTAATTGTACCTCATCTAAAGTAACAGAAACTAACTCTTTACCATGTTTTAACATAGCACTCTTTGGAGTAATAGTAACTAAATTTTGAATCATTGCCGTCGTCTTATTCTTACTTAAATCTTCAATAAAACGCCCTAACTTCACAAAATAAATAACCATCGCAACAGACTCAAAATATAGCTGATGAATATAAGAAATATTCCCCTGATAAATCTGAAAAAGTCCAAACACACTATAACAAAAACTAAAAAATACACTTAAAAGTACCAAAGTGTCCATATTAGGCATATGATGAATAAAGTTTAAAAATCCACTCTTGATAATATCAAAACCATAAATCAAAAAACAAACACAAATACCTAATAACAACATCCCATAGAAAAAAGGATAAGTAGAATAAGAAAATAATTCTGGTAAAGATAACATATGTCCCATAGAAACATACATTAAAAAAATAAGTAATAAAAAGAATAAAATCAAATTACGTTTTCTTTTAAAATATACCAAACGATCATCAGTAAAAGAATATAAAGAAGGACTAAAAAAACCTGCTTCCTTAATATAGTTTTGTAACTCTAAAACACTTAAATCCTCATATTGAATAGTAACCATTCCTAAAATCAAATTAACATCAGCAAAGACAACTCCCTTTTTCCCAAGTAAATATTTTTCAAGTCCACTAGAACAAGCACTACAAGTCATTCCATCTACTTTTAACTGAACCTTTTTCATGACGAAAACCTCCTAAATAAAGTAATCATCTCATCAACAACTTCTGTATTACCATGACCTACCTCCGCTTTAATACAAGAAGATAAATGCTTTTCTAAAATAATAGTAGATAAACTCTTTACTGCTTTTTCAACAGCTGAAAGCTGTATCAATATATCATCACAATATCGATTCTCATCAATCATCTTTTTAATACCATCGATTTGTCCTGCTATTCTATTTAAACGATGCATTAAATTCTTCTTTTCATTTTCCTCACGATATGTTTTCTTCATAATATCACCTCATTTAAATTATATACCCTATTAGGGTATATGTAAATAAAAAAAGAAAAGTACTAATATCCAAGTACTCCTTCTAAACTCTCATCATCCCGAATAAAATCCGATACATCAATAACCGTATACTCCGTCTTACTATCCCTGACAATCACCTGTTTAATTCCCGCATTAATAATCATTCTTTTACATAAAGCACATGGTCTAGCATTCTCTACATAACTATGATCATCATAGTTAATACCAACTAAGTATAAAGTAGCTCCTAACATATCTTTTCTTCTAGCACTAATAATAGCATTCTGTTCTGCATGAACACTACGACATAATTCATAACGTTCCCCTCTTGGAATCTGTAACTTTTCTCTCATACAATACTTTAAATCACAACAATTCTTTCTACCTCTAGGTGCCCCTACATATCCAGTAGAAACAATTTCATCATGATTAACAATAATTGCCCCAAAGTTACGTCTTAAACAAGTACCACGTTCCAATACCTTTTCAGCGATATCTAAATAGTAATTATCTTTATCTATTCTCATAAATTCACCTACTTTTTATCCTTCCACGAATGAGCCAAAATATCTTTTAATACTAACATCGCATCCAATCTACTATAATGATATGTTTTTTCTAAAGAATCTAGTAATCTAGACAACTCTTTTTCATAACTTTTAATATCTACTTCCCTCTGATAAGTACCAAGTACAGGATACTTACTACTCCATACTTTCGTCCAATTAATATTTTCAGCATTCTCATCTGTTACCGAATTCATAACTTTTTTAATATCCATAACTCCTCCTAACGATACTCCCTCTTAATTAATTTTGCATGCATAACAACACGATGTCCATAATTATCCTGACAAGTAGATAATGTTAATATCTTATCACTTTCATTAACACTAGCACTAAACTCTACTTGACTACGAGATTTTAAAGTAGTAATAAAATCCAAAAATTCCGAAGAACTATGAAACTCTGTACGAATATAATAACTTTCAGCTTCAATAGTATAAACACTAAATACCTGCCATAAAGTATTTTCTGTTGGCGTCGATAGTTTAACAACATAGTTATCTTTATCACTATACCAATCACTATTTAAAATATTTTTCAAACTACCAAACATCGTAGTATCCAGTCTACCATGACCATAAATAATCGTATTATAAGAAAAATTACTAAAGTCATTTCGATAATCCCCAAAAATCCATCCAGCACTATTTTTCTTTTTCTGATAAGAATGATTTAAATAATATTCATTATCACTAGTCTGTACGACTGGATAATTGATATTAGTACCATTGACTTTAACCCAAGCTACAGTATCAGGATTTTTCTGAAGTAACTCATTAAAATCAACACTCAACATATCCATTTTTATATAATCCCAATAATCATTACTAGGATCTTCTGGAGGATTAATATTTTCTGCATCTTCACTAGCAGGTTTTTCACGAGACACATCACTATTATCTAAATTATCATTAATCTCTTTGACATCTTGTCCATCACGATACCAAAAATAAATATGAACTCCTCCATAAACTGTAATTCCTAAAAATAAAAGAATAAATACAACATAAACCCACCTACGTAATTTAAGTTTTTTCTTTTTAGTTGTCACTTTTTAACCTCCACTAAAATTATTATATCATAAGTATATTGACTAAGATAGAAAAAGAAGATACAATTAAAGTATAAAATATAGAAAGGAGAATGGAAATGAAAAAAGTAAGTAAAATTATGTTTGGACTTGCTGCATTAGCTATTGTTGTATCACCTGCAATACCAGTATATGCACAAGAACCAACTACAACAGGATCTGAAATCGTAGTTCAAAATGGAGTAGCTCAAGTAAAAGATGAAGCTGAGTTCCGTGCTGCTATGAATAACGCTGAAGTAAAGACAATTGAATTAACTACAGATATTACAATTGAAAACAAATTGAATATTACTAAAGATAAAACAATTATCGGTAATAATCATTCAATCACTTATGTAGGAAAATTCAAAAATGATGGAGACAAATATACTTGGGGAAGCGCTGCTACTCAAGGAGAATTCAAAGGTGGTGTATATGTAATCCAAGCATATACAGCAAATGTTACATTAAGAGACATTACCCTAACTGGTGCTAATGTTGGTCTTGGTGTAAATGGTGCTAACGTTACATTAGAAGGAACAGTAAACGTTACTGGAAATGGATTTGGTGGAATTGAAGTAACAAAAGGACAAAATGTACAAGTACTTCCATCTTTAACAATTAATGGAACAATTGTAAACGAAGATGAAGTTGCTGCTCGTCCTACTCTATGGACAGATGGAATTACAGCTGAAGAAGCAGAAGATGTTGCTATTAAATATCAAGGTGTAGAATTAGCTGTTAGTGTTACAAAAGATGGTAATCCTATTCCACAAGTTCAATTATTCTTAAATGAAGAAAACAAACCAACAACAGACATTCCTGGAATTACTGATGTTGCTGACTTAGATGCTGCAGATTATCGTCCAGTTACTGAACCTGAAACTCCAGAAGAGCCAACAACTCCTCCAGATACACAAGATAGAGTTGAAGATGTAGAAAATCCTGAAACTAGTGATCAAGGACTTCTATACATGGCTTTAAGTGTTATTGGTCTTGGTGGACTTGCTGTTAGCATGAAAAAATTCATGACTAGAAAACAAAACTAAAATAAACGAAAACAAAATACGAGCAATCGCTCGTATTTTTTATTTTATCAAAAGACCAATAGGACAATGATCACTACCAAAAATATCAGGATAAATGAAACTATCTAAAACATGAGAAATAAACGACTTTGACACGACAAAGTAATCAATTCTCCATCCAATATTTTTTTCTCTTACACCCTTACGATAACTCCACCAAGTATAAGCATCCCTTTTTTCTGGATATAAATAACGAAAAGTATCAATAAAGCCATGATCTAACAGATCACTAAATTTACAACGTTCTTCATAAGTAAATCCCGCATTTCCAATATTAGACTTGGCATTACGAATATCAATTTCTTGATGTGCAACATTCATATCACCACAAAAAACTACTGGCTTATCTTCTTCTAATTTTTTAATATATGCTAAAAACAAATCTTCATAACGCATACGAGACTCCATCCTAGATAAATCTCTTTTTACATTAGGTACATAACAATTAACCAGATAAAAGTCTTTAAACTCTAACGTAATATTTCGTCCCTCATCATCATATTCACGATCCCCTATTCCATAACGAACAGAAATAGGTTCTACCCTAGTATAAATCAAAGTACCAGAATATCCTTTTCTTTTCGCTGGATATAAATACATATGATATCCTTCTGGTCGAAAATCAAATTGTTCTTCATTTGCTTTTACTTCTTGCATACAAAATATATCACAATGAGTATCACGAAAAAACTCCTCAAGCCCCTTCTTTAAACAAGCCCTAATGCCCGCTACATTCCAAGATATTATTTTCATATTAATTCCTCCTTCACCTGATATAAAAACGGACTAAAAGCAGTAGGTAAAGCATACTTCTCTTCTATAGTAGCAATAGAAGAAAACAAATTTGGACAGGAAACACTTTCTAAAAAGACAATATATGCCCTCATTTTCCACTTTTTATGTGTAAAAACATGCGTATACCGAATACTAGGTTTGATATCACAAACAACTCCATATTCCGCTCCATACTTCTTAACTTCTTTGATACCAAGACTTCCCACTACATTAGGAAACTCATATAAATTATGTAATAGTCCAGAACTCTTTCTTTTTCTAACAACCGTTTTACCATTCCAAACAGGAATAATTACAGTAATATCTACTTCTTCTTTTTTCTTAAGATCATCTTTTACAGGAAACATAAAATAGTTTTTATTTTGATAAGAATAACAGGAATCCCGAAGCGGACAAATACTACACTTAGGAATACCATTAGGAAGACAAACAACCTCTCCTAACTCCATAAGCCCTTCATTAAAACTACCTGCATCATCTGGTATAATTTCTTGTAACTTTCTTCGAATCATCTTCCTAGTAGAATCTTTAGAAATATTAGAATTATCATTCCAAAACCTAGTAAATACCCTCATCACATTACCGTCAACTGTAACTTCTTTTTTAGAAAAACAAATAGAAGAAATGGCACTAGCAGTATATTCCCCAATACCAGGTAAAGAAAGAATATCCTCATAATTAGTAGGAAACTTTCCATCATACTTTTCCATGATAATAATAGCTGCCTTCTTTAAATTACGAGCCCTGTTATAATAACCTAGTCCTTCCCATAACTTCAATAACTGATCTTCATCTACCCTAGCCAAAGAAGAAATATCAGGTAACGCTTCCATAAAACGATAATAATAAGAAATAACCGCCTCAATCCTCGTTTGCTGCAACATAATCTCTGATATCCATACATGATAAGGATCCTTATCCCTTCTCCAAGGTAAATCTCTTTTATTTATATAATACCAATGAATAAGTTTATCTACAACATCTTTCATACGCTTCACCCAAGTAAATATATTGTACCATAAAACTTACTATATCTGCTATAATAAAGAAAAAGGAGAGACTTATGTATACAACAGAAAAAAACTTAAATAAACTAAAACATCATAGACCAACCTTTTTCTTAGACCCCAAAGAACAAGAAGAACTTGCAAAAAAACTAAAAAAGGATTCATACCAAGTCTATAAACCCTATATAGATAGTGAAAAAAATATTTTTTATATAACAGAACCACCTAAAGTAATATTATATGAAATCATAGCGAAAATACCTCTAGAACATCGAGAAATACTAGGTACGATTTTCTCACTAAATATTACAAGTGAATTATTTGGAGATATTATTATTAAAGACAATCATTACTATATTTACCTATTAGAACAAATGGCTCCATATATAAAAGCTAATCTTACAAAAATAAAAAATTCTAGAATTGAACTAATAGAACGACCTCTAGAATTATTAGAAGATTATAAAAAGGAATTTGAAATAATAGAAATGATTACATCAAGTAATAGAATAGACACAGTAATCGCTAGAGTAATTGGTACCAGTAGACCTAAAGTAATAGAAAAGATAAAAAATAAAGAAATAATATTAAACTATGACATTCTTAAAAAAAATTCTTATCTATTAAAAGAAAATGACGTCTTTAGCATTAGACGCCATGGTAAATATCAATATCTTGGAATAACAAGAAAAACCAAATCTAAAAACATGATTATTTCCTTAAAAAAATATAAATAAGAGTTATCTATTCTTTATTTTTTGTATTAACTTTATAAGATGATAATGCCAAGTAATTGGTAGCTCATATTCTCCAATCAACTCTTCTACTTGACCATTAAATCCACGTTTAAATTCATAAATACCATAATCTTTAGGATGCGTATTAATATGAGCTGGAATACCATAGAAATTATGTTTTTTAAATCCATGTTCTATTCCATACTCAATCATCATCCATTGTAATAAATATTGAGAATTAAACTTCATATACTCTATATAATTACCACTAGATAAATAAATAATTTCTGGTTGAATTAACATAAACATAGAACCTGACAAAGTAATGACATGAGTATTTTTATTTTTAATAATTTCTTTTGCTTCCTCAATTCTCTTATGAAAAGAAGCTATCTCATTATTTAAATTTTTCTTTTGTCCATCATTATACTTTGCATCACTTAAACTAGCTAACTTCTCCTCTACTTCACTTAAACTTTTTTCAAGTCCTAAAATATAAGAGTCTAAATCTAACTCTGTAACATAATATTTAACTTCTCCCCTATCATGAAAAAGTTGATACATCTTCTGATAATATTCTAAATCACGAACAGAAAAATTCTTTCTCTCTCCTGTTTCTACCATAATATTTTGAAAACGGTCTAACTCATCATAACCAAGTTCTTTTACCGTAATACCAATCTTTTCTGTCTTACGAATCGTATTCCTAGTACTAGGTTTCATCTCTTTTAGAATTTCTTCTTTACTCTTACCTTCTAATGGTAAAGAAAACATCCAACCAACTTGTTCCATATCTTCTTCTTTTACTCTAATAAATCCATAACGTTCTAAAAAGGAAACGACACTACTATGATCAACTCCACCTTCTACAACATCACCATTTAAATCTCTTTCTTTATAAATAAGATAAGGATCCATTCTAAATTTATATCCAGAATGGCTCTTAACAAATCGAGAAATCTCGTCTAAGAAAAATTTTAATACTTCTTCATTTAGAAAATCAGCTAGTATTCCTCTTGGTGCATAAAACTCATACTTACCAAAATGACGTTTATGTCCAAGAAGTAAACTAGCCGCAATAATATTCTCTTCATCTTTTACCGCAACATAATAAACATCCCATCCATGACTTTTACGTAAATCACCAATCTCAGGTGCTGATAAAAATGATTTTAAGGGATGATCTTCCCAAAACTTTCTATATTCTTCTTTACTAATTTCTATAAATTGCATTTTATCACCTTCAATAATTAGTATATATGAAATTAAACAATTTATCAAATTACTTACGAGCAAATAACTTCTTCTTTTTCTTCTCGTAAACATCTCCTACTTTACGATAAACAACCTTATCTTTATCAAAAATAGTCAAAATAAACATCAAAATAACAATGACAAAAACAATAATGATAAAACATAATAGAATACTAAACTCTTCCTGATAAGGAATCGTCGTATCTAAATAACTATTAGTAAGATAAGTATTAAAATTATCATTATCAATCACAACTTCATTTTCTTTAGGTACAAAGTTATTAATATTAGAAATTGCTAACTGCTTCAATTCATCATCAATCACAACAGGATACCCATACACAGTAATAGCTTCAGGTACTTCCGTAGTTCTCTCATAAGTATAATCAATAATATTTTTATACTTATCATAATCATCTTTATCAATCGCAATCAAATAAGTATGCCAAAGTCCTGTATCTTCTTGTTCAATTACAAAGTGTATTTCTTTATTTGTTTTCTCATAATAAGCAAACGCTTCACTCATCTTAGATATTTTAATACTCGTATACTCATCTGTAGACTCAACTTCACTCCATGGAGTAATTTTAAATTTTTCTTCATAAAGTTCATGAATACATAAAACTAAAATAGTAATTGCAATCAAATAAAAAATACAAATAAATATCTTAAACATGATTCTTTTTTCATAAACTGCTCTATGTACTACTGACTGATTATTTTTATTGATAAACTTCTTCATAGACTTCCCTCTATTATATATTACCACAATCAAAAGAAAGAAAAAAGAACTATATTTGAAAACAAAAGAAAATGTGAAAAAAAAAACGAAAAAAGCATTTATCGGACGTATAAAACGTCCTCGCAAATGCTTTTAAAATAAAGATTTAAAAAACTGTCAGTCAGTGATTAATTCGTATCTTACTTACGGACAGTTTTTAAGAAAAAGAAAATTAGAGTATTTCTTCCTCTAATTTATTTTTCGCTCTATTAGTTGTATATGGGACCATTCTGATATAATAAAATTAAAAAAATTGTCAAAAAAACCAGATTATACAAATAGATAATCTGGTTTTTGATATACTTCATTATAATCTTTATCTTTCATATATTTTTCTACTAATACCACTCGACCTTGTTCTAAACTTTTTGCTACATCGATAATTCTTTGATTTCTAGATCCACGAAAATAAAGATCATAACTTTTTTCTTCTAATATAAATTTTCCATCTACTAAAATATCAACCTGATCAAGTAAACGTCTAGCTTTAGGATTTTGTAACATTTCTTCATACGTATAACCGGTATAACACCATACATTAAGTCCTATAGAGTGAGCAGCTTTACTAATCTCATAACAAGCATCTGCTTGCCAAACAGGATCTCCACCTGATAACGTAATTCCATCTTGATTCTTTATCTTTTTAAGTTCTCTAATTACTTCATCTACATCAATCAAAGCTCCTCCATCCATATCCCATGTACTAGCATTATGACATCCAGGACAGTGATGTGGACAACCTTGTGTCCATAATACTGTCCGAACACCTTCACCATCAACAATAGAATCAGGTTGTAAATAAGCAGCCAAACGAATTTTCATTTTACTTTCCTTCTTTAGCAAGAATTTCTTTTACACCAGAATGTTTTACACGATCTCTCTCTTCTGCACGTTTACCATTATTGAATCTAGAAACATCTCCTGCTAGATATCCAGTAACCCTTCTAATTCTTTCAAATTTTTGACCTTCTCCAACGATTTTTTCCATAATACACACCTCTTTCTTTATTTTTCTTTTTATTCACAACATTGACTTTCAATGTTATTTATCTTTTCCATTGGAACACCCTCAAATTCACGACGTCCACATTTAGGACAAACATCGTTAATCACTCCAACATATCCACAAACAGGATCACGATCAACTGGATGGTTAATAGCACCATATCCTATACCAGCTTCTTTCATAATACGAATAACCTTTTCAAAAGCATCTACATTAGAAGCTGTATCTCCATCTAACTCAATATAAGAAATATGACCACCATTCGTAAATGCATGATAAGGAGCTTCTTTTTCAATCTTATCGCTAATACTAATATGATAATATACTGGAACATGGAATGAGTTTGTATAATACTCTCTATCCGTAACTCCTTTAATCTTTCCATAGATTGCTCGATCGATTGCAGTAAATCTACCAGATAATCCCTCAGCAGGAGTAGCAAGACAAGTAAAGTTTAAATTATACTTCTTAGAATTTTCATCACAACGTTTTCTCATAAAACCAATGATTTCTAATCCAAGTTTTTGACTCTCTTCACTTTCTCCATGATGTTTTCCAGTAAGAGCTTTTAAACACTCTGCAAGTCCAATAAATCCAGTAGATAAACTTCCATGTTTCCATACTTTTCTAAGTCTATCCGTAGGTTTTAACTTTTCACCATTTGTCCATACACCTTGTCCAAGTAAGAATGGGAAATTGTAATTATGTTTATTACATTGAACTTCAAAACGCTCAAGTAATTGATCTCTTACCATATCCATAATTTCTCCAAGTTCTTTATAGAATCCTTCCATATCTGCTTTATCACGTTCTTTTAAAGCAATTCCATATTTAATTCCAAGTCTTGGTAAATTAATAGTTGTAAATGATAAGTTTCCACGACCAGTAACTACTTCATTATCAGGAGAAGTTACATCTCCAATCACTCTGGTACGACATCCCATATAAGCAATTTCGGTATTGATATCTCCAGGTTTATAATATTGTAAATTGAATGGAGCATCAATAAATGCAAAGTTAGGGAAAAGTCTCTTAGCAGAAACCTTACAAGCCAATCTAAATAAATCATAGTTAGGATCTTCTTTATTATAATTAACTCCTTCTTTTACTTTGAAAATAGATACTGGAAAGATTGGTGTTTCTCCTTTTCCAAGTCCTCTATCTGCAGAAAGTAAAAAGTTTTTAATAACCATTCTACCTTCTGGAGAAGTATCTGTTCCAAAGTTTACAGATGAAAATGGAACTTGTGCTCCTGCTCTAGAATGCATTGTATTTA
>CAJLUG010000007.1 GCA_905209745.1 uncultured Mycoplasma sp. | reverse complement strand
GCTTAAAATTAATAAATACTCTTGATTTGAGTGGATTTGACACAAGTCAAGTAACGGATATGCAACGAATGTTTTATTCTTCTTATGGACTAACAAGTCTAGAATTAGGTAATTTTGACACAAGTCAAGTGACAGATATGAGTTGGATGTTTTATGGTTGTAGAAATCTTACCAGTTTAGATTTAAGTAATTTTAAAACAGATCAAGTGACAGATATGAGTTGGATGTTTTATGGTTGTCGAAATCTTATAAGTTTGAATTTGAGCAACTTTAATACTAGTAAAGTAAAAAATATGAGTTCTATGTTTTCTGTTTGTGAGAGACTAACTCAATTAGATATGCGTAATGCAGTATTTAATGCGACTAGTTATTCATATATGTTTTCTGTACCAAACGGTATTACTGTTATTGTTAAAGATGCAACGGCTAAGACATGGATTGAAGCGAGACTAAGTGATGAAGGTATTACTGGAAATGTCACGATTGCCAGTGCTTAAAAGACGAGAAATCGTCTTTTTTCTTGACAAGGAAGGGTTTTAGTTATATATAGATTATATATGTTAGGTGATTATCTATGGTATCATTTTCTAATCTATTGGATGCAGAAGAGTATTATTCTCGTTTTGACTCTTTACATTATGTGAGAGATTGTTATGGGGCCTCTAAACTTGTTTCTTATTATGATAAGATTTATGAAGAGGATATTGTTTCAGGGTTACAGTTTATTAGAAGAGAGTTTTCTGATTATAAGGCAATTACTCTTTCTAATGCGAGAGTGTTTTATGCAGAACGGTTTTCTGATACGCAGAATATAATTTTAAAACAACTGAATGATACTAATTATCAAGAGTATTCTAGGTTGTCTGATTTTTTAATGGTTATGTATTCTTTTGGGGTAAAAAAACTTGATAGTGGTGAAATATTTAATGAGGTTGAAGAGATGGAATCTTTGGTTTTATCGTTTGTTAGAGGACGTTTAGAAAATGATAAAAGTCTTATAAAGACGTAGTAATTCTTTTGGTATTGTGTTATAATTAGTAATGTTTTATAGGAAGTGATGTCAATGAATAATGAACTTGCCAATGTAGTACGTAGTAAGTGTGATATCGTTGATGTTATCGGTGAGAGAATTCCTCTTGTTGCTCGTGGTAAAAATTTCTTTGGAGTTTGTCCTTTTCATGATGATTCTAATCCTTCATTATGTGTATCTCGTGAAAAACAAATTTATACTTGTTTTTCTTGTCATGCGACTGGTAATGTTTATACTTTTTTAATGAATTATGAACATATGGACTTTAGAGAAGCTTTACGTTATTTAGGGGAAAAAGTTGGCGTCGATGTATCGGGTGTTAGTATTAAAAGAAAAAGTAGTAAGTATGATTCTTATTACGATGCTTATCAGTTTGCTTCTAAGTATTTTCAGAATAATTTACTTTCTAAGATAGGAGCAGATGCTAGAAGTTATTTAGCTTCTAGAAAGTTAGATGATCGTGTTATTAAAGAGTTTGAGATAGGACTTTCTTTAGATAATCATCAAGATTTAACTAAGTTACTTACTAGTAAAAAATATTCTTTGGGTGACTTGAATCAGATGGGTCTTTCTAGTGATGATAGAGATACTTATATTGATCGAATTATGTTTCCCTTATATGATCTTAATGGTCGTGTTGTAGGATTTAGTGGACGTATTTATAGGGATAATGGTCTTAATAAATATTTAAATACAAAAGAGACACCAATATTTAAAAAGGGACAATTACTATATCATTATCATATCGCAAGAGAAGAGTGTCGTATCAAGAAATCTGTTATTGTTATGGAAGGGTTTATGGATGTAATTAGAGCTAGTACTATTGGAGTACGTAATACTGTTGCCTTGATGGGGACTGCTCTTACACATGAACAATTACAATTACTTAAACGATTATCACCTAACATTATCTTGTGTTTAGATGGGGATGATCCAGGAGTTCATGCAACCCTTACTATTGGAGATATGTTGTTAAGTGAAGGGATAGAAGCTAAAGTACTTAGTTTGCCTAACCCTGATGATCCTGATACTTATATATTAAATCAAGGAAAAGAGAAGTTTTTAGGATTATTAGATAACGCAGTTACTTTTAGTGATTATAAACTTCGTAAGTTAAAAGAGTCTGTTGATTTTCGTAGTGAAGAAGAAACTGCTAAGTATATTAATAAAGTTTTAGAAGAAACTAGTAAAGTAGCCGATCCGATTAGAGTAGAAATAATTTTAAAAAAACTTGCAAAAGAGTTTGATTTGAGTTATAATACACTGGAATATCGGTTTAAGGAGTTAGCAAAGCCTAAAGAAAAAATTGATGTAAAAAAAGAAGTAGTTATTTATAAAGCAAAGAAAAAAACAAAGTATGAAAAAGCGATGGAAGAGATTTTATATCTTATGCTTAATTGTGACTGGGTCATTAGTTTGTTTGAAAAAGAACGATTTATTTTTCCTAATGAGAAGAGTCGTTTATTAGCTAGTGAAATTGTTTACTATTATACTAAGAATGGGTCTATTAATATTCCTGATTTTTATACTTATGTTCAAGATAAAGATGAAGTAGTAGAATATCTTAATGATATTTTGGCTTGTAACTATAGAGATCAAATTACTAGAGATGAATTGTTTTTATTATTTGGAGTAATTCGAGAGTATAGTCGAACTCAAGAGATTAAGAGACTTACCAATTCATTAAAGAAAGAAGTAGATCCTTTAGAACAAGCAAAAATAGCTGATAAGATTAGGGAACTTAGGATAGGAGATAAATAAGAATGGTTGGAGAAATAAAGACGATTGAAGAGAGAAAAGAGAAGTTACTAGCGCTTGGTAAGAAGCAAGGTCATATTACTTATGAACAATTAGCAGAAGAATTAAAGGGTCTAGATATTGATAGTGATACTTTAGATGAGTTATATAATACTTTGATGGATGCAGAAATTGAAATCGTTTCTGAAGATGGTGGAGATGATGCGAGTGGAGAAGAAATTACAGAAGATGTTAAAGTAGAAGATTTAACATTATCTAAAGATGTTAAGATTAATGATCCTGTACGTATGTATTTAAAAGAGATTGGTCGTATTAACTTACTTACTTCTGATGAAGAGTTTGAGTATGCAAAACGTGCAGAAGAAGGAGACGAAGAAGCTAAGAAAATGCTTGCAGAGTCTAATTTACGTTTGGTTGTTAGTATTGCGAAACGTTATGTTGGACGTGGTATGTTATTTTTAGATTTAATTCAAGAAGGTAATATCGGTCTTATGAAAGCAGTAGATAAATTTGATCCTACTAAGGGATATAAGTTCTCTACTTATGCAACTTGGTGGATTCGTCAAGCAATTACTCGTGCTATTGCTGATCAAGCTAGAACAATTCGTGTTCCAGTTCATATGGTTGAGACTATCAATAAGTTAAATCGTATACAAAGACAATTAACACAAGAGTTAAATCGTGAACCTACGGATGAAGAAATTGCGAAAAAGTTAGGAATTTCTATTGAGAAGGTTCGTGAAGTATATAAAATTTCTCAAGATCCAGTTTCTTTAGATACACCAATTGGTGAAGAAGATGATTCTCATTTAGGAGATTTCATTAAAGATGAGAGAACTATGGGACCGGAAGAATATGCTACTATTGAGATGTTAAAAGAAGAATTACAAGGTGTTTTAGGAACACTTACTGATCGTGAAGAAAAAGTATTACGTTTACGTTTTGGACTTGATGATGGACAATGTCGTACGTTAGAAGAAGTTGGTCAAATTTTTGGAGTTACTCGTGAGAGAATTCGTCAGATTGAAGCAAAAGCATTACGTAAATTAAGACATCCATCTAGATCTCGTAAGTTAAAGGACTTTTTGACTGACTAATGAAGATTAATGATAGATTAAAAACAATAGGGGATTTAGTGCAAGCTAATTCCTTTTGTTTAGATGTTGGATGTGACCATGCTTTTTTAGATATATATTTAGTTCAAAAAAATAAAAATATTAAGATGATTGCTAGTGATGTGTTAGAAGGACCATTACAACATGCCAAAGATAATATAAAAAAATATGGATTAGAAGGAAAAATCGAGTGTGTACTTGGAGATGGACTTGATACTTATCAAGAGGGTGTAAATACCATTATTATTTCTGGTATGGGTGGTAGAACGATGATAGGTATTTTTAAAAAACATTTAGAAGTTTTACCTAAAGTATCTACTATTATACTTAGTCCTAATAATTATCAAGAAGATGTAAAACGTTTTTTATGTCATCATAAATTTTATATTTCAGATGAAGTTCTTGTTAAGGATGGGAAATATATATATCAAGTACTTGTCTTTTCTAGAGGAAAAAAGAAATATTCTAAAAAAGAATATTTCTTTGGTCCCGTATTATTAGAAAAGAAGGGTAAACTTTTTATGGAGTATTACCAGAGAGAGTTAAAGTCTAGAGAGATTTTAGTAGCTGTGTTACCTAAAAATTACCGAATGAAGAAGTTTTTGGTTAGAAGAGAAATTAAGATGTTAAAAGAAGAGTTGAGTTAACTTTTCTTTTTTTCTTTCAATAAAAAAAGACTTCTTGTTGAAGTCTAATCGTGTATGCTATCTTTATCATAGCTGATAATTTCTCCAGTTTTTGAAATATCAAAATCATATTCATAAGTTGCATCACGCCATTCTATTTCATAATGAGTAGTTCCATCATCTGTATCTTCATTGGCTCTTACTAGAGTAACATTATTTTCATTTAAATTCGCATGTTTTAAAGAAATGTCTTTGGCTTCTTCTAGAGTAATTTCATTTGTTGTATTATTTTGTTCTTCACTTGGTGTAGTTTCTTGTTCATTGTTTGTTGTATCATCATTTGTAGTAGTGTTTTTTGTAAGAGGGTAATCTGTATAAATTACTGTTCCATTTTTAGCATCGATCTTTGCTTCATATTCATTATTGTTATAGTAGAAGTCAACTTCATATTGATTCTTATCCATCTCTAAGTCAATATTTTCATAATGAATTGCATTTTCTTCTACATCGATATAGTCACTTAAGCTTTCTTTTACTTCATCTTTACTAATAAAAGCAGTATTTACATAGATTAAGAATGCAGCTATTATTAGTATCGCAACCAAAACAATCCCTATTAAAATCTTTGCCCATTTTGGCATATTATCACCTCGATATCATTGTAATATAGTTTTTTTGTTTTGTCTATTTTTTTCTATTAATTCCTACCATAGATCCTAATATTGATGTAATCATAATAATACAATCATAAAGAAGAATTCTTAGTTTAAAATCACCAAATAATAAAGTAAATAGTAAACAGATAATAATTATGATTGTTCCTAGTTTTATACCTTCTAAATAACCATTTTTAGGAGTCTTTTTTCCTAGTTTTAGAGCGGATATAAAAATAATTAGTAAGAATAAGATAAACTTTAAGATTTGATAGATTGTTGTTGGTAATAAATTATAATGATAAGCTAGGGTAAGTAGAGTCATAGTAATTATAACTATTAATAATGTATATAGAGAATGTAGGGCATATTTTTTTATTGTTGTCATATAACACCTCAATTCATTTTATGTTTTTGTATAAAAATTATGAAATGATTTAGACTATTAATGGGTGATATAGATGTCATATTTTACGGTTCTTTGGAAGACTTTGTTTTTTTATATTTTAATTACAATTATATATCGTATTATGGGTAAAAGAGAAGTTGGAGAATTATCTATTATGGATCTTATTGTTTCAATATTTATTGCAGAACTTGCAGCTATTTCTATAGAAAATTATCAGGATAGTATTTTGTTTTCTTTACTGCCTATAGTTTTACTTGTCATTGTACAGATTGTTATGGCTAAGCTTTCGTTAAAGAGTGCTACTGTACGTGGTATGATAGATGGGGCTCCTTCTGTAATTATTGATCGTGGTATTATTAATTTTAAAGAGATGTTAAAACAACGTTATAATTTAGATGATTTATTAGTACAGTTACGTAGTAGGGGAATAAAATCTATTGAAGAAGTAGATTATGCGATTTTAGAGACTAGTGGGAAGTTATCGGTATTTAGAAGAGATGATGATAAAAATAGAGTATATCCTTTACCAGTTATTATTGATGGTAAGTTACAAAAAGATGTGTTGTTTCAGATTGGTAAAGATGAAGAATGGTTATATAAGATGTTAGGTAAAGAAAATTATCGTTTAGAAGATGTTTTTTATGGGTTTTATCAGAAAAATAAATTGTTTTTAATTCGTAAGAGTACTATAAAGTGACAAATAGTATTCTTTTTTTCTGGTAAAATTTTTTTGGTGATGGTATGAAGATTAAGTATTTATTTTTGATTGGTTTATTTTTAGGTGCTTCTTTTTTGATATTTTCTTCTCCTGTAGATGAAGTTGAGAAGAATATAGAAAAAGATCATAGTTCTGAGAAGAGAGCTATCTTTATTAGTTATATTGAACTTGGTAATTATTTAAGGGGTAAGAGTAGTAGTGAAGGTAAGGTAGTTATTCAACAGATGGTAGATAATGTTTCAGAGTTAGGGTTTTCGATGATTATTTTACAGGTTCGTACGTTTAGTGATGCGATTTATGACTCTACTATTTATCCTTGGAGTAGTGTTATTTCTGGTGTTGAGGGGAAAAATCCTAATTATGATCCTTTAGAAGTATTTATAGAGTATGGCCATAAAAAGGATTTAGAAGTTCATGCTTGGATTAATCCTTATCGTATTCGTACTGATAATGATACTAGTGATATTTCTACTAGTAATCCGGCTTATTCTTATTTAGGAACTTCTCATGTGATGGTAGTAGCTGATGGAGTTTATTATAATCCTGCTAGTAGTGAGGTTCGAGAATTAATTACAGATGGGGTAGAAGAGATTGTTAAAAATTATGATGTAGATGGTATTTTATTTGATGATTATTTTTATCCGAATAGTGAGATTGATCTTGATGAATATAGTCTTTATCACAGCAGTCATCCTGATACTAGTATTGAAGAGTTTCGACTACTTCAAGTTAATTTATTAGTAGAAATGGTCTATGATGTTTGCCAGAAGTATGATGTTTTATTTGGTATTAGTCCAGATGGAAATATCGAGAATAATTATCAAACTCACTATGCTGATGTTAGAACTTGGGGAGGAGTAAAGGGTTATGTTGATTATTTGATGCCCCAGATTTATTATGGTTTTTATAATGAGGCAAAAGCTTTTGTTTCGGTGTTAGAAGAATGGGAAGAAGTAGCAAGTAAAGTAAATCTTATGGTTGCGTTAGCTTTTTATAAAGTAGGTACGGTTGATACATTTGCAAAATCTGGTAGTAATGAATGGTTAAGTAATGATGATATTATTATGAGAGAGATTTTACTTAGTCGTAATGCTAAACACTATTTAGGTTTTTCTTTATTTCGCTATGATTATTTATTTAATCAAGAATTAGAGACTGCCACTACTAGTTTAGAGTTAAAAAATGTAAAGCAAGTATTAAAATGATGTTTCTTTTTTTAGTTTTGTGATATATTATAATTGGTGATGATATGAGAAATAGTAAGGGATTTACATTGATTGAGTTATTAGTTACGATGGTTATTTTAGGAATTATTATGGTAGTTGCGGTACCGAATGTTATGGGTATTTTAAATAATAGTAGAGCAAATACTTATGTAGAAGATGCTAAAAAGTTTCTTTCCCTAGCTGAATATAAGTTTCGTGGGACATCTTCTATTACTAGACCATCGAAAGGGAATAAATGTATTATTATGAGTTTAAAATATTTAGATAATTCTGAGTTTGAAAATGCTCCTAATAATGGTAGTTATGATAAAAATAATTCTTATGTTGTGATTACAAATACAGGGTCAGGATCTGGTAAAAATAATTATGTTTATTATGTTAATTTAGTAGAAAATGTAGATGGAAGTTCTGTACGTGGTATTCCAGTTAGTAGTTATAGTACTTTATATGATAGTGAGCCAAGTGATTTGGTAAAGACAAAACAAAGTGATTTTCCATCTATTTCAAGTATCTCTGGTAGTAGTTATTGTTCTGGGGGTATTATGAGTGGTGGATTATATAATACAGCAGATTAATTTACGTAAATTTCTGATTTTGTTATTGCAATTTAGATAGGTTTAAGGTATGATAATATTATAGAATAGAAGGAGAGGGAAATTGATGAAAAAGTTAAATACTAAAGGTTTTACTTTAATTGAGTTATTAGCAGTTATTGTTATTATGGGTATTTTGATGATGATTGCAATTCCTGCAATGACTCGTTATATTGAAAATTCTAGAAAGGATACATTCTTAAGCACTGCAAAAGAATATACCAATGCTGTTAGAAATATGTGGGCATCTGATAGTTTAAGTTGTGGTGGTGTTAGTTCTTCTGCAGTAGCTGCTGGTACTTATTATGTAGAGATTGATTCATCAAGTAACAAAAATAATTTATTAGAGTCTGGTGGTAAATCTTCTTGGGGTAATGCTGAAGTTAAGGGATATGTAAAAGTTGTTGTTTCTGCAAGTGGAGCCGCTAATACTACTGTTAAATATTATGTTGCTTTAGCAGATACAAGTCATCATGGTATTAAAGATAGTACTACAGAAGCTGATCGTTTAACTCGTGGTAGTGTTGAAACTTCTGGTGTTAGTATTACAGCACCTGCATCTAATGTTTGTGTAGAAAATTAAAATGCTTATTATTTATATATCTAAATACATTTATCTTTGGACTTCTTCGGAAGTCTTTTTTTTGGTATAATATTTTTGGAGGTAGTTTATGTTATATATTGGAAGTCACGTTGGTTTTAAGAAAAATACACAGTTATTAGGTAGCTTAGAAGAAGCTTTAAGTTATCAGGAAAATACATTTATGTTTTATACAGGAGCACCACAAAACACTGCTCGTTATCCGATTGATCGTAAATTGACAGAAGAAGCTTGGGAGAAGATGAAAGAGCAGGAAATGGATCTTAGTAAAGTTATTGTTCATGCTCCTTATATTGTCAATCTTGCGAATGATAAAGATATAGATAAATTTCGTTTTTCTGTTCGTTTTTTAGAAGAGGAATTAAAACGTTGTAGTGAACTAGGTATTTCTTATATGGTCCTTCATCCAGGAAGTCATGTAGGAATTGGTATTGATCAAGCAATTTCTAATATTAGTAAGGGACTTAATATGATTTTAGGAACTTATCCAGTTACTGTATTACTTGAGACGATGGCTGGTAAGGGTACAGAAGTTGGGTCTAAGTTAGAAGAGTTGAGGCGAATTATTGACTTAGTTGATGATAAAGAACATATTGGTGTTTGTATTGATACTTGTCATTTAAATGATGCAGGATATGATATGAGTCAGTTTGATTTATTTTTAGAGGAGTTTGACAAGGTCATTGGCATTGATAAAATACATTGTGTTCATGTAAATGATAGTAAAAATCCTTTAGGGGCACATAAAGATCGTCATGAAAATATTGGTTTTGGTACGTTAGGTTTTGATACGTTACTATCTATTATTTACAATGAAAGATTAGCTGATGTTCCTAAAATTTTAGAGACTCCTTATGTTGATAGAGAGAGGGCTCCTTATAAATATGAAATTGAAATGATTAGAAATAAAAAGTTCGATTCTAATTTATTAGATAAAATAAGAAAACAAGCGTAAGGCTTGTTTTAATTTAAATATTTTTGTTTATTCTCTTGATATAGAGCAATTACTTTTTTATATAGGGTAGGGTTTAGTTGTTGCTTTAGAGAAATTAGAGAAGTTTCATTTCCATCCAATATTTCGATATAATTTTTCTTTATGAAGTTATATAATATAGTTACTTCAGAATCTGTTAAGCTGGTACCAATTTTCCTAGCATAGTCTTTAATCATGATTGGAGTTAGATTTGGTATCCAGTTTTTAATTAATTCTTTATACATAATTCACCTCATTAAAAATATATGATAAAGTATTAAAAAATGTGTTAGAATATATATTAGTAGAAAAGAGGAATGTTAATGCCAAGACTTAATCTAAATAAAAAAGAAAAGAAAGTTAATTATAATCAAATTATTTCTAGAAGATTTATTGTTTTTTTGGTTGTTGTTCTTTTATTATTTGGGATTGTTGGTGTTAAGTTATATACTGTTATGGTTGTAGATCATGATAAGTATACAGAAGAACTTGCGGATCTTTCTTATACTACGGTAGAGGGTACTAGTACTCCTAGAGGTAGGATATATGATAGAAATTATAATATTATTGTCGATAATAAGGCAGTAAAGAGTATTACTTATAAAAAAGATAAGGGTGTTACGACTTCTGATATGATTCGTCTTGCTTATGAAGTGGCACCGCATTTAGATCTTTCTTATGCTAGTTTGACAGATCGTGCTAAGAGGGAGTTTTATTTGGCGCTTCATCCAAAGATTTGTAATAAGAAGATTACAGAGAAAGAGTATCAGCAGGTAGAGACTGGGGAACTTAGTACAACCGATCTTATGGAGTTAAAGATAAAACGTATTACTGATAGTGAACTTAATAGTTTTAGTGAAGAAGATTTAAGAGTTGCTTATTTATATTATCTTATGAATCGTGGATATACTTATGATGAGAAGATTATTAAAGATGAAGCAAGTGATCAAGAATATGCTTATATTGCGGAACATAATAAGGAGTTAGAAGGTTTTAATACGAAACTTGATTGGGAAAGAGTATATCCTTATGGGGATACATTTAAGAGTATTTTAGGTACGGTATCTACTACTACACAAGGTCTTCCAGCAGAAGAGAAGGGTGAATATCTTGCGAAGGGATATGCTTTAAATGATCGTGTGGGTCTTAGTTATATAGAAAAACAGTATGAAGAATATTTAAAGGGAGAAAAGGCTACTTATGAAGTTGTTAATTCTCATGAATTAAAGTTAGTAGAAGAAGGTAGACGTGGTAATGATATTGTCCTTACTATCGATATCAAGTTACAACAAGAAGTAGAAAGAATATTATCAGAACAAGTATTAAAGACCAAGAGTGAAGCAAATACGGAATATTATGATCACTCTAGTGTTGTGATTCAAGATCCAAATACAGGAGAGATTTTAGCGATGGCTTCCAAGAAGTTAGTAGGGGATAAGATTGTCGATAATACGACGGATATTTTAACTTCTCCAGTTACTCCTGGTTCTGTTGTGAAGGGTGCTTCGATGTTGGTTGCTTATAATACAGGAGCTGTAAAAATTGGAGAATATATGATTGATGAATGTGTAAAGGTTGCAGGGGCACCAGAGAAATGTTCTTCTCAAACGTTGGGTAGAATTAATGATATTACAGCGCTTGCGAAAAGTAGTAACGTTTATCAGTTTAAGGCTGCGATTCGTGTTAATGGACAAGAATATAGTCGTGGTATGAAATTAAACTTTAATCAAAAAGCTTTTGATACTTATCGTGATATGTATCATTCCTTTGGTCTTGGTGTTAAGACAGGAATTGATTTACCAGTAGAGAGTGTTGGTGTAGGGGCAGATGAAGATGTTAGTTCTGGTAATTTATTAGACTTTGTTATGGGACAATATGAAACATATACACCAATACAACTTTCTCAATATATTTCAACGATTGCGAATGGTGGTAGTAGATTAGTTCCACATTTATTAAAAGAAGTACATAAAGCAACTAATGATTCTAGTTTGGGTGAGACTATTTTAACTGTTGAGAAGAAAGTATTAAATACGATTGATACTACTCCAGAATATATGGCAAGAGTAAAAGAAGGTTTTTATGCTGTTATTCATTCTGATGGTGGATATGGTCGTGGATATATCGAAGATAAGTGGGATGGTGCAGGTAAGACTGGAACCTCACAAAGTTTTATTGATACTGATAATAACGGGATTATCGATACGGAAACTATTACTTCTTCGTTTGTTGGATATGCTCCAGCAAATAATCCTGTAATGAGTATTATGGTAACCTCTCCAAATTCTTCGCATCCTAATTCTAATACAGATTATGCTAGTTTAGTTACTTATCATATTACTAGAGAAGTTACTAATAAATTCTTTGAGTTATATAACTCTTAGGAAAAAGCTTGCTTTTTCCTTTTTCGTTTGTTATAATTTATATGCAATTTAGATGCAACTAGAAATACTTAAAAATGTAGTAAAAAGCTTTTGCTTTTTCTATCTTTTTTGGTATAATACCTATAGGCGTGTAAGGAGGGAGAAAAATGGCTAAAGAAGGAAAAAGACAAATGAAGACTCTTGTTTGTTCAGAATGTAAAAACGAAAACTATAGAAAACCTAGAAATGTACAAAATACAACAGAACGTCTTTCCATTAATAAGTATTGTCCTACATGTAGAAAACATACAATACATAAAGAGAAAAAATAAAATAAGTAAATTACTTATTTTTAATTTTAGGAGTTGAGTTTAATGATTAGTACAAATGATTTAAAAAACGGGATTACTATTGAAGTAGATGGTGCTATCTATGTAGTTATGGATACCCAACATGTAAAACCTGGTAAAGGAGCTGCGATTGTAAAAGCTAAGCTTAAAAATTTAAGAACAGGTTCTATTATTGAAAAGACTTTTAATGCTGGTATTAAAGTAGCTACTGCTCATATTGATAAGCAATTAATGCAATATCTATATACTATGAATGATGTTTATTATTTTATGAATATGGATACTTATGAGCAATTAGAGATTAGTAAAGATAATATTGGAGATAATGCTAAATACTTAAAAGAAAACTTAGAAGTATATATTACTATGTACGAAGGTGAAGTATTAGGTATTGATTTACCAGATAAGGTAGAATTAACTGTTACTCATACAGAAGCTGCAGTAAAAGGTAATACTACAAACAATGCATTAAAAGATGCTGAAGTAGAAACAGGATTTATAGTAAGAGTTCCTTTATTTATTGGTGAAGGAGAAAAAATTATCGTATCTACTAGTGATGGTAAATATGTATCAAGAGCGTAAGCTCTTTTTTTTGTTGTATAAAAAAATCATGATATGTATCATGATGTGACAATTTTTTCTATTTTTAACTTCTATAATTATTTTCATAAAGGTAGTTACTTTATGATTGAAAAAATACTATAAAATCTACTCTTTATCATACTAAATATACTATATTTTAGGCATTTTTACAATGAAAAAGGTAAAATCTAGACTATATTTTAGTAAATTTTACTAGTAATAAACTTTATTCTTAGTCAAATTTTTAGTCATACATACCTGTATAAAAAAGGCGTAATTCTTAAGAATATATAAGTCGACAAATTATTTAAAATAAAATATTTTTTTAAAAATAATTAGTCAAATTTTTAGTCAAATACGATTAAACCGTTGATTTATAAGGAATAATCATAAAGTAACTACCTTTATGATTGGAACACATATATTTTATAAGGTCTAGAGAAGATATGGAAATTATTGGGAGTGGGATTATGACTAAACTTCAAGAGTTTTTAAAAAAGTATAAGAAAGAGTGTATCGCAGCATTAATTTTTGTTATATGTTTAGGTATATTTTCTGTTAGCTATGCTTTCGCAGCAGTAGATCCAGTAAGGAGTATTGTCATACAATCAGAAAACACAGACTTCGCATCCGGTGAGGAAGGATCCTGGCAAGTAACGAAGT
>CAJLUG010000006.1 GCA_905209745.1 uncultured Mycoplasma sp. | reverse complement strand
AAAAAGGCACTAGGGATATCAATATGTTGACTAACTAACTCAGAAGAATCTGACAATAAAAGATCATCTGGTATTGCATCCACATCAACACCATCATAAAAAAGATAATCATCTGGTAATGATAAAATAAAACCTAAATTATTTAAATGTATTAAATTAAGATCATAATAATCAATAAAAGAAAGTAAAGCCTGTTCTTTTTTATAATCATTCTGAAGACAAAACTCTAAAAACTTTTGTTCATAATAAGTAGATAATACTTCTCCATAAACACCCTCTGTATCAAAATGAACAAGTTGCTTAAACGGCATTCGACTACAATAATCTTTATAATCAAATCCATGTCCTAACTCATGAACATAATAAGATAAATTAGAAATATTACTACACTTTTCATGTAAAAAGATATTATAAACTTCTTCTATACCATTAAAGATAAATGCTCCATGATAAAAAGCATCTACGCAAGGATCATAAAACAAAGTATGATTATTAGTGACATTTTTATAAATAGGTAATAAAGGAATAGCTTCCGTCTTTAAAAAGTGTTCTAAAATATCCTCATCTTCACCTTGATTAATATCTAAATTAGCATAAGCTAAGTATTCATTCTTTCTAAAATGAGGACTTTGAATAAACCAATCTAAAGTATCACTAATACTCTGATAATCTTGACCAGCAACTTCTTTATGATATTCTTTATTTTCAATAATATTTTTAACATTTTGTTTAGAAAGCTTTTTTAAAGAACGATCTCCCTCATTCAACAAAAAAGTATTATGTTTTATCTTATTAGAATATACATTCTTTCCTGTCAATAAATAATAATGCATACAAAGTGCTTCATAAATAGCACAATAATATAAACTAGTATTAGGACTTGTACACTTATAGAAGTGTTCTTCTATATATTGAATCTGCTTTAAAATAGCATCATAATTTTTATTTAGTTCTATCATCTGACCACCCTTTTCATGTATTATATAACATTTCTAAAAGAAATAACAACGTCTTTTGCAGCTTTTCCAAAAAATGTTAAAGTAACACGGAAAAATAAATAAAGAGGAATAACCAAAATAATACCCAATACCCCTCCAATACTACCACCAATACTTAGTAAAAATAAACTAAGTACCGGATGTATATGACTTGCTTTCCCATAAATATAAGGAGAAAGTAAATACTCATCAATAAACGGAAATAAGATACAAAGAGTAATGGTCATAATAAATAAATTTTTAGAAATCATAAAAGCAGTAAGTATAGCGATAAGACTCGCTAAAAGCCCTCCAATATAAGGAACAATCGTAAATACTCCTGTTAATATTCCTAATATTAAAAAGTATGGATGTCCAATCAAAAAGAAGACAGAAGAATATTCCACAAACTGAATAAAAATCATCTTCCCTATTCCCTTCATATATTGTAAGAAACTAGTATCTAGTGCCTCTAAATAAAGATATAATTGATGATACTTCTTACTAACAACTGTCCGAAAAAAGTAACGAATCTTATCCATATAAAGTAAAAAATAGATAAAACTAACAATACTAACAACACATTTTGTTAAAAAGCCTATAACATTAGAAATTGTCACAATACTAAAACTACTAACAAACTGCAACAAAGGACTAAGTAGGTTTTCTAAAGAAAAATCATAAAAAGAAAACCGCTCTTCTAAATAACGAACCAGTCGAATAACCTCAATCGAAAAAGTAAGTATTTGATGATAAAAAATAGGAAAAATAACCAAGATAAGCATTAGAAAAAATAAAACCAAAGATACTAAAACAATTAAGATAGAAAGCCATTTTGGTAACTTCTTATAAACAAAGTAAGAAACGATTGGATAAACCGCATAAGCAAGTAAAAAGCCAATGAAAAATGGTAAAAATATCGACAAAATATTTAAAAAAATCTTCATCAAAAGATGAAGATTTGTAAAACCTATATAAAAGAAAATCATACAAAATGTAATATTAATAAGAAAATAATTTAATTTATGGCTCAAAGTCCCTACCTTTCCAACCAAATCGTTGTAGGACCTAAATTAGTAATAGATACTGTCATATCAGCCCCAAACTCTCCAGTTTCTACTTCAACATACTTACTTAACTCTTCATTAAACATCTGATAAAAGTGTTCTGCCTGATGATTGTTCATAGCCTTCATATAACTAGGACGATTTCCCTTATGACAATCAGCATATAACGTAAACTGTGAAACAGAAAGTACTTTGCCACCATAATCTAATAAACTTAAATTCATAACACCATCTTGATCAGGAAAAATACGTAAATTGACAATCTTTTTTACTAGATAAGAAATCTCTTCCATTGTATCAGAATCCGTAAACCCTACAAATAAAACCAATCCCTGATCAATACTTCCAACAACTTTTTGATTTACAAGAACACTAGCTTCTTCACTTCTTTGTACTAAGACTCTCATCGCATCATCCTCTCTACACGATCAACATAAGGTTGTTTTTCTATCATAGAAATAAGTTTATTTAACTGTTCTAATCCAGTAACATAAATACTTGCTTCATATACACTAAGATCTGCTTTACTCATTGTTTTAATACCCTCTACACTAACATTCATATTCGTAATAATCTGAATTAATTCTAGCATATGATTTTCTTCACTATTCGCATAAATTAATAAATTACTAAGATAACGTTTATTAATATTCGTATTCCAATGTACTTCTAAAGTTCTAGCTTCTAACATTGCCAGGTTATGACAATTCGCTCTATGAACCGTAATTCCATTACCCTTCGTAATATAACCAATGATATCATCCCCAAAGACAGGACAACAACAATTCGCTAAATTAACTCTTACTTTATCAATTCCACTAACAATAATATCTGCATCCATATTTTTAGCAGTCACTTTTACCACTTTATTAGCAGGCTTATCTTCTTTCTTATCAATGAAATTAATAATAGACTGAGAAGAATTCTTACCATTTCCAACTGTTAAATAAATATCTTCAAGGTCAGATAATTTAAACTCTTCACAAATCTTTCCAACATTACTATCACTAAAGAATTCAGAAATCGATAACTTTCTTTTTCTTAATTCCTTCTCTAAAGTATATTTACCACGTTCTAAATATATTTCTTTTTCATTCTTACTAAAGAAATTTTTAATTTTATTTCTAGTCGTAGTAGCTTTAACAATGTTTACCCACTCTGGAGAAGGTGTTGCATTTTTATTCGTAATAATACGAACAATATCATTATTTTTAAGTTCATAATTTAGTGGAACTATCGTATTATTAACGATTGCCCCTGTTGTTGTCTCTCCTACTTTCGTATGTATCTTATAAGCAAAATCAATTGGTGTTGCCCCTTTCGGTAACTCAATAACATCTCCTTTAGGAGTAAAACAATAAATATTATTATTTAATACTTCATCTTTTACACTATTAACAAACTCTTCACTACTCATTTTATCTTTACTTAAATCAATAATAGATTTAAAAAACTGAAGTTTTTGTTCTGTAGTAGACTGTAAATTAGCATTCTTATTAGACCCTTTATTTTCTTTATAAGACCAATGAGAAGCAATACCATTTTCTGCTACCTCATCCATATCATAAGTACGAATCTGTATTTCAAACAAATACCCATCGATACCAAAAACCGTCGTATGTAAAGACTGATACATATTAGGTTTAGGCATCGCAATATAATCTTTAAATCTCTTTGGTAAAGGTCTAAACTTAGAATGAATAATACCTAATGCCAAATAACATTCTTGTTCTGTATGTACTAAAATACGTAAAGCTAGTAAATCATAAATGTCACTAAACTTCTTCCCTTTATTTAATTTATTATAAATACTATAAATACATTTTGCTCTTCCTTTAATCTCATGATTAATATGATGTTCTGTAAGTAAATCAGAAACTGCTTTTTGCATATCGACAACAGTACGATCCCGTTCTAATTTTGTTTTATTAAGTTTTTCAGCAATATCATAAAATACATCTGGTTTTAAATAACGAAGAGCCAAATCTTCTAACTCACTCTTTATCTTATGAATACCTAAATGATGAGCAATAGGCGCTAGAATTTCTAGTGCCTCTTTTGCTTTTACTTTTTGTCTATCAGGAGGAATAGCCCATAATGTTCTCATATTATGTAATCTATCAGCTAATTTAATAATGATAACACGAACATCTTCACTCATTCCAACAATAATTTTTTTATAGTAATCGATAAGATAATCATTCTCTGTAGAAAAGTGAATCTTACTTAACTTTGTAACACCTTGTACTAATTTCGTAATTTCACTTCCAAAAGCATCGGTCATCTCTTCTACCGTACAATCACAGTCTTCCAAAACATCATGCAAAAATCCCGCTGCAATAGTTTGATAATCTGCATAAACGGTCGTTAAAATAAGTGCCACATTGAGAGGATGAATAATATAATCCTCTCCTGACATACGATATTGACCCTCATGCTTCTCTTTTGCAAATAAATATGCTTTTTCAATAATTTTTAAATGTTCATCATCTTTAATATATGTTTTGGCTTTTTCCAAAACATCAACAAAAGTGAGATTTTCTTTTGTATAAGACAAAATATCACCTCCGATAACTAACAATTAACACCTTTAACTAATTTCTCCTCATAATCATCTTTATAAACACGTTTTTGTTTTTGCTTCTTACCAAGCTTTTTAGATTCAAAGAATAAGAAGACAACAGATGCAATGTAAATAGAAGAATAAACACCAACAACAAGTCCAAATAACATTGCTAAGTTAAAGACTAATATTTCTTTTGAACCTAAGAAAATCAATATAATAATAGGTATTAATGTAGTAATAAATGTATGTATCGTTCTAGCAAATGTTTCACATAACGAACGATTAACAATCTCTGTAAGACCATCTTTTGTTAATTTCTTATAATCAACATCTTTTAAATTTTCCCTAATTCTATCAAAACTTACAATCGTATCATTAATAGAATATCCAATAATTGCTAATATCGCTGCAATAAACATAGTAGAAATTTCTAAATGGAAAATGAAGAATAAAGCAAAGATAATCAATACATCATGAAGCAAAGAAACAACTCCACCGATTGCATAACTAAATTTGAAACGAATAGATAAATAAATAACAATACCAACTAAGGCAATTAGTACAGATAAAATTGCATTCTTAACTAATTCTTGTTTAACAACATTAGAAACAACTCCAACACTTGTCTTAGCATCATACTCATCTTCAAAATAATTTGTAACTTCTTCTACTTCATCTCCATCAAGGACATTTTGTACACGAACAGTAACGGTATTATCATCAATATCAATACTTTGAACTGCTAAATCAAAATTCTCTAATTCACTACGTAAGATATTCTTAGAAACTTTCTCATCAGTATCAATTACAATATTAGTACCAGATTGATAATCAACACTTAAATTAACACCACGTACACCTAAGAATATACCACCTGCAATAATAATAAAGATAGATAACATAACAAATAATTTTGTATATTTAAAGAAGTTAAAGTTTGCAAGTGGCACAACTTTTACTTTTTCATTTTTATTAACATCAGGTATATCGTCACTACGTACATTAATAAATGCTCTTAAATGATTATTAAAATAATTGGTCTTAACAAATACACCTAATAAAATTCTAGTAAGCCATACCATCGTAAACATAGTAATAACAACAGTAATGATTAACATAGTAGCAAATCCCTTAATACTAGATTCACCAAAGATAAACATAATAATTGCTACCAACAATGTTGTTAAGTTAGAATCTAAAATAGCACTAAAACTAGATTTTGTTCCCTCTTTAAAGGCCATAGGTAAACTCTTACCCTTATATAGTTCATCTTTAATTCTGGCAAAAGTAATAACATTAGAATCTACTGCCATACCAATTCCTAAAATTAAAGCTGCAATACCAGGTAATGTCAATACTCCTCCAGTTACCCAGAAGACTAAGAATACCAAGAATGTATAAATCATCATAGAAACAGAAGAGATAAATCCTGCAAAACGATATACCCAAAGTAAGAATAAAATGATTAAAACAACACCAATAATACCAGCAATTAATGTTATTTGTAAGGTTTCATCACCATAAGCTGCCCCTACTGTTTGTGATGAAATCTCTGTAAGTTTACTTGGTAAAGATCCACTATTAATTAAATCAACTAAGTTCTCTACTTCATCTTCCGTAAAATTACCTTGGATAATAACATCACTAGCAAATCCTTGAGATACTGTCGCAGCACTCAAACAATTAGATTCATCAGTACCACATAAATTACCTTCTTGAGAATAACTATCAGTACCTTCTTCATAATCAAGCCAAATAACAATCATATTATTATCATAATCTTTTACTTGATTGGTAACTTTATAAAACTCCTCTTTATCTTTAACAGATAAAAGTACCGCAGGATTACCAGAATTATCTTGAGTAACCTTAGCTCCACCAGAAACAAGCACATCACTACTCATAAGTAGATTATCGTTCGTATCCCTAAAAGATAAAGTCGCAACTGTCGATAATTGTTCACGAGCTGCTTCACTATCTGTAACACCCGCCAGTTGAACACGAATTTGATTATTACCTTCAATAATAATCTCTGGTTCCATAACACCTAAACTATCGATACGTTTACTAAGCGTTTTATAAGTAGCCATCATCTTCTCATTAGTCATACTAGACCCATCGATAGACTCTACTTTATATAATATTTCAAAACCACCTTGTAAATCTAAACCAAACTTTAAATTTTTAAATAGAGGGATAAAAGATAAACAAATCAAAACAACTAACAACACCATCACTATAGCTGTAATAATTACTTTTCTTTTTGCTTTCTTTTCCTTACTATTTACTTTTTTTGGCTTTTTAACTATTTCTTCTTGATTTTTTTTCTTTTCTTTTTTCTCTTTCTTCATACCTATCCACCTCTCTATATAATCAGATCTTCCTGACTCCTTCTACTCTTAACATTTCCTTTTAGATATAAATCAACTTGTTTAGGATCAATATGTAATATGTCATGTACAATATCAGAAAGTGCTAAATTATGAGCCTTTTTCCATTTAGACTCAATCAAATACTTCCAAAGATCGATTAACTCAATGTAACGATATCCCAGACGGTGTAACTCTGCTTGTTTGGCTTTTAGGGCAGGTTCTACTCTTTGATATAATTCTTCTACTGTAGAAAATTCTAAATCCATAGTATCACCTACCAAACTAATAACATTATATCTCAAATCAAGGATATTGAAAAGAAAAGAAACAAAAAAAGTTCAAAGATAGAACTTTATTCGTCACTTTTTTTAGAAATTGTCGCTCTAGGAAAACTATTTTTATAAACTTCTTTTAATCGATCAGTAGTTACATGAGTATAAATCTGAGTAGCCTTAATACTCTCATGACCCAATAATTTTTGTACAGTAGTAAGATCACAACCTTGATTTAATAAATGTGTTGCGAAAGTATGGCGAATCATATGGGGAGAAATATGTTTTTGGATACTCGTCTTTTTAATGATTTGTTCCAGTAAATACCTTACACCCCTCTCTGTTAAAACACCACCCTGATGATTTAAAAATAAATAAGGACTATTTTTAGTATTTAAAGCTAAATACCCATCTTTTAAATATAATTTTAAAATATCTTCACAATACTCTCCAAATAAGACAATTCTCTCTTTTTGTCCTTTACCAAAAATTCGAATACTTCGCTCAGAAAAATTAATATCAGAAACTAAAATAGAAACAAGTTCTCCTACTCGAACTCCGGTAGAATATAACATTTCTAAAATTAGTCGATCTCTTTGCCCCAAAGCAGTCGATAAATCACACGCTTGAAATAAACCTTCTAACTCGCTATATTCAAAATATCTAGGTAACTTTTTTTCTTTTTTAGGTCCATGAATAAGAGAAAATACATTATTATCAACTACTTTTTCATTAGCCAAATACTGATAAAATCCTCGTAAAGAAGAAAGTTTACGGTTAACAGAGGAGTTTTGATCATGTTCTTCTTCTTTTAAATGCATAAGATAAAATCGTAAATCACTATAGACAAGTTGATCAAACGCTAACCCTTCCCTCTCTAAATATTCTAAAAAAGATAAAATATCATGCTGATAATTAGTAATTGTATAGGAAGAATAATTCTTTTGGTACTCCAAATATTCTAAATATTTATTTAGCTGATCCTTGGCCTTTTTCTCCATTGTCTAAAGCACCTTCTTTAACATTAGCTATCATTTTACTATTATTCTGATATCGATGATATAAATTACAAAAAGCAAAAAGTCTATCTAAGTAAAAAGCATCTTTACCACAAATTCTTCTTTCAATCTTTTTTAAATCTTGTAAAGCTTCTGTATATAACTGATTATGAAAATATCCATACTTCTCCGCATCATGATAATAAGTATTTTTCTTATAAGCATAAGAACCTAATATTTTCTTAGTCTCTGCATTCAAACAATTAGAAAGACAAGCATAATCAATATCATCGATAGGACATGAAAAATATTTGGTATTAACATTACCATCTACAAAAGGATGATTTGGTAAAGAATTAATAACATGATTTACATACTTTACTTTATCTTTTCTACTAATAGGATAAGTAGGAACCATAACACGCTTAGATATTTTAATCTTTGGTAAAGGATATACTTTGACTTTTTTATCTTTTTCTTCAAAACCATCAAATAAATTCAACTGACTACTACTAACATCCTTATTAGTCTGATCAAATAAACGCTTTTTCATAGACATTCTTTGAGAAGTTTTAGCAGAATATAAAGAAGTAAGATCTGCTAATGGATCAGAACTAATTTGTTTTACTTTACTATATCGACACTCTGCCTCTACAATATTTCTAAGTAAAGGATAAGAATGAAGTGCCCATCCTCCATCTACCGTAGATAAATCAACATGTGGCTGATGATAATAATCAATAAATTTAGAATAGATACTCGTTAAATTAGCAATGACAATTTTATAAAAGATTTCATCATGTTCTATCATATCATTAAAATGATTAATAATTGCATAAACTTCATTACTTGCTTTTTTATCCTTTAAAGACATACTAGCAACTTTACCCAAATCTAACACATTATGATTATTATCACGATTATAAATAACTTCATAAAACTGTAAATCATGCTTTCTATCCTGAAAAGAAATAAAAAAGCCTACATCTTTAGAAGAAATCATATTCTTATGAAATAAATACTCTGCCATACATTTTTCACTAACAAATTGCATAGTAAATAAATCAATATTTTGTAATAAACTACTACCTAAATCAATACCTTCAATAGAGTAATCACTATTATTTTGAGCAATTAAAACATACTTATTTTGAGACATAAAACTCCCCCTAGTTTTGTTTTATCATATCACGAATCCCAAAAAAAATAAAGTCTAACAATAAGACTTTATCTCGATTTTGGATTAAATAAAGAATTATTAGAAATCTTGTCTTTTTTTGCATCAAGTTCTCTAACTTCTTTTGTCATAATATTATCTGTATAATGATGTCTAAAGAATAGATTAGCCCATAAAAATGCAGAATCGATTTGTTTAGGACTAGAAATCTTTCTTTCTAAAGTATTACGATGTACAGAAACATCAGTCTCTCTAACCCCACTAACAGATATTCCACCAAGACGTTTTCTCTTATTGAAAACATCTCTTCTCTCTATATAATCACGTAATGTTTTTAAAACAGAACCATTTAAACATTCTTGGAAACACTTTTCATCATAAGAATCAACATCGTGATTAAAATATTTTGGATTAACCAAAATAGAACCATCCTCTTTCTTAGTTAACATAGCTTTAGGAACCTTAGAAAATGCCGTCATAACAACATTTACTTTTGAACTAGTAGGAATTCCATAATAATGAGAATGATCAATGCTTTTTGCATTTTGATGAACTTTTTGATCATATTGATTTTCTGCAGATACAATACTTCTAAGTAATGTATAATCCTCTTTTACCCATCCTCCATCAATAGTTAAAATATCTTTAACAGAATCGTTTCCATAATATGCTAAAAACTTAGGATCAATAGAACTTTTTCCTTCACTTACATATTGATAAAATCCTTCTTCAGACATTAACTTTTGATTAAAATGATCAATAACTTTTTTAGCAATCTTCTCATTATCAAAATAAGAATCAAATCTTAATAAATCAGCAATACTATTACTATTATCATGATTATATAATACTTGATGACTCTCTACTGTTTGACCATCACCTAAAATAGAGATATTTCCTTGAGTAGAAGAAATCATCTTATTTTTATATAAATATGTTAAAAGACTTTCCTGATTAACAAATTTAGAAGTGAATTGGTCTAATTCATTTAACTTCATATATTTTTTACCTAATGTAATAGTCTCTGAAATATTTTTTTCTTGATTTTCAAATACTAAATAATAATTCATATATAACTCCCCCAAACGTGTATAGATAGTATAACATAATATATTAAAAATGCAACAAATTATTTTCTAACATGTGGATTAAAATGTGACTTCTCATGTCTATGAGTAACTTTCTTATTAACCTCATCTAATGGCTTAGATATAGCGTCGCTAGTAACTTGATGTCTAAGTAATAAATTAGACCAATGATAAGTATTATCTAATTCTCTTTTATTGTTTAATTTTTTTATAAGTTTTTTTCTTTCTAAATCAACGGCTGCATTACGAACATCAATTTCAACATAACGATCCCAAGCTTTTTTAGATTGATTACTATTTTTTAAAAGACTACGTTGATAACATAATAGACTCTTTTCAAGAGAAGAAGATAGTCCATGACAAAGAGTATTTTTATCATCAACAGAAATAAAGCCATCAAAAGACTTAGTATCTAAAATGCTATCTTTTTCACTAGAAATAGGAATAGATAAATTAGAAAAAGTACTAAAGACCAAACTAATTTTAGCACTATCAGAAACTCCATAATATTCCGGCGAAATATTATGAATAGAGTCATACTTTTTCTGTACTCCAATAATAGTTCTAAGTGTAGAATAATTATCAGGATAATTTTCTTTATCGATATTTTCAATGATTTCCGAAAAGAAATCACTATTTTTATCTAAAACATCTTGATAAAAATCTGGATTTGTCTTGATCTTATGATAAAACTCATCCCCTATTTTCTTACAAATATCTAAATTATCTGCATCATCACGATAACGTAATAAATCACAAACATGATATCCATTATCACGATTATATAAAACCTCATGAGAAATAGGTACCTGTTTTTGATCTTCTACAACAAATAAAGATACATCCTTATTTTTAATTAATTCATGTTGATATAAATAAGTAGATAAACTTTCTTGGTTGACAAACTTAGTTGTAAATGAATCTAACTCTCTTAAACTAGACCCATTCATAAAATTAATAATTTCTAAATAATTACCACTAGAATCTCTAGCTATTAAACTATATTTCATAAATCCCCCTTAAGCAGTTACCTATTATACCACAAAAAACAAAAAAAAGGAAGCCCTAAACTTCCTTTCCGCACTGACTACATTTAATTTTACCATTTTTTTCTATTAAATAGCCACCACAATCACTACATTTTCCCTCTACTGGCTTATCCCAAGAGGCAAATTTACACTTAGGATAATTACTACATCCATAGAATATTTTTCCTTTACGAGTCTTCTTCTCAACGACTTTCCCATCACAATATGGACAATCCATCACCACAATTTCTTCTGGTTTATCTTTTTTAATATATTTACAAGTTGGATAATTAGAACAAGCCACAAATTCTCCATAACGTCCATTACGAACAACCAATGGACTACCACATTCTGGACAAACTTCTCCAGTTTCTTCTGGTGCTTTTTTCTCCATATCAGAAAATGCACTCTTAACTCGAGGTTCAAATAACTGATAAAATTCTTTTAATACATCGTTCCAAACTTCTTTTCCTTCTGCAACTTGATCCAAATCCTCTTCCATATCACGTGTATATTCTACATTTATTAAATCACTAAAAAACTCTTGTAATTTATCCGTAGTTTCAATTCCTATTTCCGTAGGCTTAAACTTTTTCTCAACCATTTCTACATAATTACGTTCACGAATAGTATCGATGATTTTAGCATAAGTAGAAGGTCTCCCAATACCTAACTCTTCTAATTCTTTAATTAATTTTGCTTCCGTATATCTTGCAGGAGGCTTTGTAAAATGTTGTTCTGAAGAAACATCTGTACTAACACACTCTTCTTTATCATGTACTTCCGGAAGAATTTTATCTTCACTAGACTCATAATCTTTATATACTTTTAAATATCCATCAAAAATTAAAATCTGTCCTGTTGTTTTAAACTTATAATCATGATTATCAAAAACAATCGTAGTTTGATTGACTTTTGCATCTGCCATAAGTGAAGCAATAGCACGTTTATAAATTAAAGAATATAATTTAAACTCATCAGCTTTTAAATACGGTTTAACTGCTTCTGGTGTTCTAAGTACACTAGTAGGACGAATTGCTTCATGAGCATCTTGTACATTCTCTTTCTTCTTACTTTTCTTAATAACACCAACATACTCCTTACCATAAGTTTTTTCAATATAACTTCTAGCAGGTACTATAAAATCATCAGATAAACGAGTAGAATCAGTTCTCATATAAGTAATAAGACCGACAGTCTCACTACCAAGATCAATACCTTCATATAACTTTTGTGCAATACTCATCGTCTTCTTAGCTGGAAAGTTTAATTTGGTAGATGCTTCTTGTTGTAAAGTAGAAGTAATAAATGGAAATTTACTTTTCTTTGCTTTAGATTTTTTATCAATACTTTCAACAACATAAGTATCACTTAATTGTTCTAGTACACGATTAGCATCTTCTTCACACTTTAATTCTATATCTTTATTTTTGTATTTAAATAATTCTGCATCATAGTCTTTAAAATGCGCAGTAATGGTCCAATACTCTTCTGGCTGAAATGCTTCAATTTCTCTTTCACGGTCAACAATAAGTTTTAACGCAACACTCTGTACACGTCCTGCACTCTTCGCTCCAATTTTACTTTGTAACAATTTAGAAAGACGAAAACCTATAATACGATCTAAAATTCTACGAGTTTCTTGACTCTTTACCAAATTATCATCGATTACGGTAGGATGTTTTATCGCATCTAATACTTTATCATGGGTAATTTCATGAAATAATATTCTCTTATAATGATCATCTGGTATATTTAAAGCATCTTTTAAATGCCAAGCAATAGCTTCTCCCTCACGGTCCGGATCGCTTGCAAGATATATCATGTCACTATTTTTAACATCTTTTTTTAATTCTTTAATGACATTACCTTTTCCTTTAATAGGTACATAATTAGGTTTAAACCCATTTTCAATATCAACACCAAGTCCATAAGGACCAGTAGTTGCTAAATCACGAATATGTCCCTTAGAAGAAACTACTTTATAATCATCTCCTAAATATTTTTCAATGGTTTTACTTTTACTAGGACTTTCGACAATAACCAAATTCTTTGCCATGTAACTCCTCCTTAACTCTTATACTTATACTAATAAATAATATATTTGTCAATCAAAATAATAACAAAGACTGTAAACTAACCTTCAATAATATCATATGGTAAAACTTCAAAAAATTATAAAGAAAATGAAATTTGTTCTTCTAAATAATCTCTAACTGGTGCATAACTTCTTCTATGTTCTGCTATAATACCATATTTCCTAATAGCATCTAAATGTGCTTTAGTAGGATATCCTTTATTATCTTTAAAATCATACATCGGATACTTTTTATCT
>CAJLUG010000005.1 GCA_905209745.1 uncultured Mycoplasma sp. | reverse complement strand
TTAACAACTTAACCTGGCGTATCGACAACCTCGCACATCTAAGCAGTCACACGTATTTAATTATAGCAAGGAATATCAACAAATGCAAGCATTTTTTTTACAAAATTTTCATTTTTATTGTCTAGTATTTCTTGCTATTTCATCTTTATGTATTAATTTTTTAGATTATGTTTGGTATCTTTTGTTCCAATCACCTTTAGAGATGCTGGAGAAACAATCGATTTTCCGAATTTTTGATTGATATCATCAATCGTTTTTTGAATTTCTTCTTCCTTTTCTTCCTCATTTGTTTCTTCTTCAAAAAGGTTCATTTGCTTTTCTTTTTTCTCTTTTAAATCAGCTAGTCTGACTCCAATTAGTCGGATAGGGTCTTTTTTATAACTCTTATCAAATATTTCAAGTACTAACTTATAAATTTCTTTGGTACTATTGGTAGGGTTTTTTAATTTACTTTGGGCAGAGTAACTTCTAAAATCACTATTTTTATAAATGACCGCTACTGTTGTTGCATACTGCTTTTGTTTTCTTAATTCACGTGTTACATCTTCGGTTTGACGAAATAATACTTCTTTTAGTTTTTCTTCTTCTGTATAATCATGAGCCAATGTTTCTGTTGTTGAAATACTTGTTGTTTTATTACTTCTTGGTTCTACTTTAGAATTATCTATTCCTAGGGCTGCTTCTTTTAAGTGCTTGGCTTGGTTCTTAAACTTTCTTTCTAATATAGTATCACTAGCAAAAGCTAAATCTTTAATTGTATATATATTTAATTCATTTAACTCTTCTTTGGTCCTTTTTCCGACCATGAATAGATCTCCTACATCTAGTGGCCAAAGTTTTTCTTTAATTTCCTCTTTTAATAACGTATGGACTTTATCTGGTTTTTCAAAATCCGATGCCATTTTGGCACATAATTTATTGTTTCCGATTCCAATATTTACGGTATATCCAAACTTTTCTTTAATATCCTCTTTTATTTTTAAAGCTAATTTATAATAGTCTTTATATAGGTAATTGGTTCCTGTCATATCTAAGAAACATTCATCAATGGAAAATTGTTCTAATAATGGAGAGTAGTCTTTTAGATAGTCAAACAGTTCTCTTGATTTTTGATAATACCAGCGATAGTTTGGAGGATATATTTCTAGAGATGGACATTTCTTTTTTGCTTGATAGATGGTTTCTGCAGTTTTAATACCATATTTTTTCGCTACTGGAGACTTTGCTAAGACAATACCACTTCTTTTGTCTTCTCTTCCACCGATGATTGATGGTATCTTTCTAATATCTTTTTTATATCCTTCTTTTAATAATAAGACGGCACTCCAAGATAAAAAGGCATTATTTACATCTATATGAAAAATTAATCGTTCTTTCATATTTTTCACCTCTTTTCTTTATTATAATGTAGTTTCTTTACTCCGACAATCGAACATGCTTTATTTTGTGTAGCTTCGTGGTTTACATATTATTTTTTAAAATTAGTGCATACTACTCTTAAAGGGTGGTAACTATGAATCGTGATGAAAGAAATTTATATGAAGAATATTTTAAAAAAGCAGTTGTCGAAAATGTCAGAAGGGCACGTATTGCGAAAGGGCTTACGCAAGCAGAATTAGCAGAAGCCATCGATGTATCGCATGAGTTTGTACGGGCATTAGAATCTCCTAAAGGGAAAAAGACATTTTCTGCTTTTACTATCTTTCGTATCGCTCAGGCGTTAGACGTCAGTTTAGATACTTTGCTTGATTTTGATATGAAGAAATTTCAATCTATTATAGAAAAAGCAATGCAAGAGAAATCCTCTTAAGCATTGCTTTTATTTTTCTATTAAACTTACGCCAGTCATTTCTTTTGGTTTTTCTATCTCCATTAAGTCTAAAATCGTTGGCGCAATATCTCCTAATTTTCCTTCATGAAGTTTTATATCTTTTTCTGTAATAATAAATGGTACTGGATTTGTTGTATGGGATGTTACGACATTGTTATTCTCATCTAGCATCTCTTCACAATTTCCATGGTCCGCAGTTACGATTAAAACTCCTCCTAACTCCATCACTTTATCATAGATTAGTTTTAAATTTTTATCTACTGTTTCTACTGCTTTAATAGCTGCTTGTAATACCCCAGTATGACCAACCATATCACCGTTTGCAAAATTTAATATTACTAAATCTGTTTCTGGTAATTCTTGTAGTAGTTTTTCTGTTACTTCATCGGCACTCATTTCTGGTTTTAAATCATAGGTTGCGACTTTTGGAGAAGGAACTAATATTTTCTTCTCCTTTTGATAATCTACTTCTTTTCCACCATCAAAGAAGAATGTAACATGAGCATATTTTTCTGTTTCTGCAATTCTTAACTGTGATAAGTTCTGTTTTTCAATATATTCTCCTAAAATATTTGTTAATTCTGGATCATTAAAAGCATGAGGTGCTTTTACGGTTTGAACAACGGGCATCATCGTTACTGTTTTTACATTCTTAAAATGTATAGCTTTTATACCTGTTTCTTCTGGGTTTGTAATTGCGGTAAACAACTCACGAAGTCTATCTTTTCTGAAATTAAAAGCTATTACTCCATCGTTTTCTTCTAAGTTACCATGACCTGTAAATTTCGCAGGTAGAAAGAATTCATCTGTGATACCACTATTATAACTATCTTCTATATATTCTTCGATAGATAGTTTTACTTCACCTATATTATTTACAATAACATCATACGCTAATTGTAATCTATCATAGTTATTGTCTCGATCCATGGCATAATATCTACCACTAATACTGGCAATTTTTCCAAATCCTAATTCCTTTAATTTATCTTCTACTTGCTTAATATAGGTATAAGCACTTTTCGGTGGGACATCTCTTCCATCTGTAAAGATGTGGATATAGATATTTGTAATGTTTTCTTGTTTACACATATCTAATAAGGCCAGTAAATGATTAATATGAGAATGTACTCCTCCATCACTTACAAGTCCCATGAAATGTAGTTTAGAATTATTTTCTTTGACATGATTCATTACTTTCTTGATTTCTTTATTTTGGAAAAATTCTTTTTCGGCAATTGCTTTATTAATTAATTCTAGTGGTTGATATACAATTCTTCCTGCTCCTATATTCATATGTCCTACTTCACTATTTCCCATCTGTCCTTTGGGAAGTCCTACTAGTTGACCTGATGCTACTAATTGAGTATGAGGATATTTATTCCACAACTCATTAAATACAGGATTACTAGCTAATTTTACTGCATTACCATGTTCTTCTTCTCTTAATCCATAACCATCTAATATTGTTAGTACTATTGGCTTTTTCATTTTCATCCTCCTTATATCTTGTTATCATTTAAACAAAATATTGCATAAATTGGGATATATCTTACTCCTTTTTTGGTTGCAAAATTATTTTCTGTTACACGATAAGCTTCTGTTACTGTAAATTTCTTCATAAATACAGAAAGGGACTTGGCTTTAGAATCCACTTTAGTAATTAATTCAATTGGTATAATTTTACCCATTCTGTTTTGAATTACAAAGTTTACTTCTGCTTTTCCTTCTGACTGATAATAATATAATGCATACCCTGCCTCTGCTAGTGATTTGGCTATGCTATTTTCATATAGTATTTCTTTTATTTTATCACTTGTTAATAACTGTTTTAAATTGGTATGTAACATTGAAGTTAGCAAACCATCATCTGGTAAATATAATTTGAAACTATCTTTTTCACGACAACTACTTAGTGGTGATTTTACTGTAGATATTTTATAACTGCGATAGACAATTTGGTTATTTACTAAGTAATTAATGGTACTTTCATATTCTTTGGCTCTTCTTCCAGTACCAATTACACCATATTGAAACTTTTTATTATCCTTTTTTAATTGTTCTGGAATTGATTCAATTACTTCAAGACCTCTTGGAATATCGATTAAGTTCTTACAAGCAATCAATTCTTTTTCATATACTTCTATAATTTTTTGTTTGATAATTTCTATTTCATATTCACTTTTTCCATCTAGGTTGGCCATCACTACTTCGGGAAGACCTCCGGTTACTAGGTATTCTTGAAATAATTCTAGTGCTAGTTTATGGAAAGGACAAGTTTTATGTTTATTAAAAGATTCCCAGATTAATTCAGCTAGGGCTTTTTCATTTTTCGCCCACAAGAACTCTTCAAAGTCCATCTCATTCATGCCTTTAAATTGTAATTCTTCGCCTTTAAACTCAGATAGATTTTCTCTTCTCGAGGTGATTGCAATAATGTGATATTTGCTGTGTTCACTACCAAATAATTTTATACCTTTTACAATTTCAATATCATTTACATTATCTAATATTATTAGTGTATCTTCTGGTAATATTGTCTCTTTAGATAATAAGGATAAATTTAATATTAGGCGATCTGTAGATTTTTCTTTTTGGAACAATAAGGACAATGTTTTGTTATGGCTGGTATTAAAGTAAACAGTGTTTTTATAATTTGTTTTACCAAACTTTAAGGCAGAATAACTTTTTCCTACTTGTTTAGGTCCATAGATTACTAATGGTTTTCTAATAATATCATTTTGCCATTTCTGAAGAAATTTTTCTATTTTTCGTTCCATAATCTGTATCCTCCATACATATTTTATAAATTAAGTATACTTTTTATCTTTACTTTTGTCAATAAAGTTTATTTTAGTGTCAAAAAAATAGCCAATACTTTGTTTATTGACTACTTTATTATATTACCATTTACCAGTTAAATAATAATTCATTATTTTATCGGCATCAGCTTGTGTTAAGATACCATCTCCATTAACATCTGCAACGGAATTAATTACAGCATTACTTCCATAGTAGATATAATCTAATACCATGGCAGCATCATTGGAATTTACGCCTCCATCTCCATCTAAATCTCCTTTGATACCAAGTACTTTAATATTGAATCTTCCTGAATATCCTGTTCCTTCTACTGTTGCGGTTATGGTTGCTTTTCCATAAGTAGCACGAGGTGTGATTACTCCGGTGCTAGATACTGTAGCAACACTAGTATTACTTGATGACCAGATAATTTTTTTATCTGCAGGAAGAGCCGGAGATACTTTTGCAGTTAGCTTGTAAGGCCCATAGCCTTTTCTATGAACATTTTGTCCGGAAATCGTTACTGTATATTTAGGATCTGGGACGGCATCTACTGCATCATCTGGATTAAAATTACTTGAATTATTATTTCCATTAGAGCTTGAATTATCATTTGATGGTGCACTACTTTCATTTTTGTTTGTACCCTGTGTACTTTCCTCGTTTGAAGAATTGTTTTTATCATCTTTTTTATCTTGATCTTCTTCTTTTTCTTCTTTTGTGGTTGCATAAATTAATTTAATGGTACTTCCACGTACAATTTTATCTTCATTGGCGGCCTTTTGAGAAATAACTGTATCTTCGGCATGTTCTTCATCTTCTTTGCCTTCTAATGTTACGTTAAACCCTAGCTTTTCCAATACATCTTTGGCGTCTTCTTTATTCATACCTATTACATCAGGCATCTTAATTTCTTCTGATGATACATATACACTTAGTGTAATTTTAGATTTTTTCTTAACCTTTCCTTTTTCACTTTGCTTATAAATACGACCAATCATGTCTTCCTTGCTGTCATCTTCTGTTTCTTCAATCCGTACTTCAAATCCTAACTTTTCTAGTATTTCTTGTCCTGTACTACTCTCTTCTCCCACTACATCTGGAACTTTGACTAATGAATTTTTAGAATCATTATTTTCTTTAGGAGTTTTCCATAAAAACAGAAAAATAATGGTTGCAAGTAATAATATTACTAAAGTTATTATGATAATTTTCTTTTTTCTAGACATTTTCTTAGTATTTTCCATTGTATCACCCACTTCTAGTTACTTTCCTTTTCTTTATAGCGATAAACTGTTCTTGTTTTTACTTCAGTAGTGTCATCTTCTGTTATTTCTTCATCTTGATATTTACTCCAAGAACTCCATTTATAAAAGTAATATGTTGTTTTATCATCGCTATCTTTATAGGTATATTTTATTTTATATGGGTTTATTTTTACTACTTTATAGAAAATCTTTTCTCCATTACTATTGGTATAACTTTTATTAAAATTATCTCCAACTTTATAAGTTCCTGCGGGATACTCACCTTTATCTTCTTTTAAAGCGTAAGAATCTTCTTCATCACAATATGGTTTCTTGTCGTTTGGTGTATAAAATCTATTTTGGCCATCTTTTGGATTATAATATCCACATAAAACTGCTTCATAGTTTTCTGTTATTGTTTCCTTGTTAATGATTTTTATTTTTTTATTGGCTTCAAATTCTTTTATTTTTTTTGCTGTTTCTACTTCTTTTGTCTTTTCTTCTCCACTTTCTTTCGTATCATATAAAGTCCAACCTTCTAGTGTTTTAGATGTCGATGTTTTCGTCTTCTTTGTTCTTTTAGAATATTGAGTTTTTTGTTCTATTTGATAATCTTCTTCTGTTACATTTTTTGGTAATTCTTGAGACCAACTAGACCAACCATCTTTGGTCTTTTCTTCTACTTCTTCTTTGGTAGCATTTTCTTTTTGAGATACTATATTATCAAATAGTCCAAAATGAAACATTGTTCCTATTGCGATAAAAACAATTAATAGAATACAAATGATAATTATTAATTTTTTCTTACTCTTCTTTTTGTTTTTTTCTCTCTTAGCTGCTAGTTTTTGTTCTTTTAATTCGTTTTTTGTACTTTTATCATTTTTTTCTTCTTTTAATTCGTTTTTTGTGCTTTTATCATTTTTTTCTTCTTTTAATACCTCTTGTTTTGCTTCTTCTACTTTTTGACTCTTATCTTCTTGTTTCTCTGCTTGATCTTCTTGTGAATTTTCTACTTTAAGCTTGGTTCCACATTTCTTACAAAATTTCGCGTTTTCTTTATTCTTAAATCCACAAGAGGGGCATAGACCTATTGTTGATTCTTTTTCTTGTACTTTTTCTGGTTGCTCTTTTACCTCTTCTCTTTCTTCCTTTTCTTCTAAAGTTTGCCCACACTCTTCACAGAACTTAGATCCTTTTTTATTTTTTGCATGACATTGAGGGCATAATACTTTTTCTGCTTCGTCTTCTTGCTTTTTCTCTTCTATTACCGCTTGTACTTCTTGATTATTATCTTCTTGCATCATTTGATCTTCTGGAACGGTTTCTATTCCAAGCTTGGTTCCACATTTCTTACAAAATTTTGCGTTTTCTTTATTCTTATATCCACAAGAGGGGCATAGATCTATTGTTGATTCTTTTTCTTGTACTTTTTCTGATTGTGATTTTACCTCTTCTCTTTCTTCCTTTTCTTCTAATGTTTTACCGCATTCTTCACAAAACTTTGCTCCCTTTTTATTTTTAGCCTGACAATGAGGACATGGTACCATTTCTTCCTCTTTTGACTCACCAGTAATAACTACTTCTACTACTCCCAATTTGATTCCACATTTCTTACAGAATTTAGCAGTTTCTTTATTCTTATATCCACATGAAGGACATAAACCTTCTGCCAATTCTTGTTTCTCTACAACCTCTTCTTCAATTTCTTTCTTTTCCTCTAAAGCTTTACCGCACTCTTCACAAAATTTTGCTTTCTTTTTATTTTTAGTATGACAATGAGGACATAGTACCATTTCTTCATCTGCTGATTCTTTTTTCTTTTCTTCTTGTTTTTCTGTCACTCCTAATTTTGTTCCACACTTCTTACAGAATTTAGCTTCTTCTACATTTTTAAATCCACAATTTGAACACTTTCTTTTATTCATATAAACACTCACCTACGTTATTATTTTATAATATTTTTTTGAAAATAGATACTATTAATAAACATTTTTCAAAAAAAAAGAAGAATTTCTTCTTTATTTCATTTTATTTAGTTTGTTAATGGTTTACTAAATTCTAATCTTAATTTGTCTGCGACTGTTACAATAAATTCTGAGTTCGTCGGTTTGGCTTTGTCAATATCGACACTGTGTCCAAATATTTCTTCCATTAGTTGCCAATTACCACGATTCCAACTGACCTCAATAGCATGTCTAATGGCTCTTTCTACGCGAGATACAGTGGTTCCAAACTTTTTTGCTACTTCTGGATATAATTCTTTAGTGATACCACCTATCATTTCTGGATTTTCATAAACAAGGGTAATACTTTCTCTGATATATTGATATCCTTTAATATGTGAAGGTACACCTAATTCATGTAAAGTCTTGGTGATTGCTACTTGTAAGTTGTTATGATAGACATCTAATTCTTTACCGCCAAATTTCATTCCTTCTGCAACTTCTGTTATTCTCTTTTCTAGGTCTTCTAATTCAAATGGTTTTAGAATAAAATAATTGATTCCTAGTTCTGATACTTTACGAATCATATCTTGCGTATTATATGAAGTTAGGACAATTACTTTCTTATTAATTCCCTTTTCCTTCATATATTCCAGTACTGCAACTCCGTCCTTCGTAGGCATAATTAAGTCTAATAGAACAATGTCATACTCCTCTTGTCTGTTTTCAATCAAACGAATTCCCTCTGCTCCATCATAAGCTTCTAGCGAAATAGCAATTTCAGGGTTTTCTCTGAAATATTCCTTTATCATTTCTACTAAACTCTTATTATCATCTACTACTAAAACATTTATCTTTTTCATTTCTTCTCCTCTCAGTACTGCATGTATTCTTATTATATAATAAGTTTTTTAAAAATGATAGAGAAAAAAAAGACAAGTTTTGTCGAAACTGTCTAATTTGTCTAATTTTTTAGTTTTTTTACAAATTTTTCTAAGTCATTTGCTCTTAAACTTAATCCTCCTAGGAGATATCCATCTAAATTTGTAATTTCTTGTAACTCGTCAATATTTTCTAAATTTACACTTCCACCATATAAAATTTTATTTTGGGGAAGAGTCTTTTTGATAATCTCTATTACTTCTATTATTTCATCATTTGTAGGAATGATACCTGTTCCTATCGACCAAATCGGTTCGTAAGCTATTATTATTTTATTTTGTTGTTCTTCTGGTAACTCTTTTATGGCTTCTGTTAGCTCTTCTGTTAATACTTTATCTACCAAATTATTTTTTCTTTCTGTTTCTGTTTCGCCAATACAAAGAATTGGTGTGATGTTATATGAAAATAATCTTTTTATTTTTTCGTTTATATCCTTATTATTTTCTTGTTGATAATTTCTTCTTTCTGAGTGACCTACAATACAATATTTCACATTAAAAGAGTTTAATTGTTCTGCAGATATTTCTCCTGTATAAGCACCTGATGTTGTTTTACTTACATTTTGAGAACCTAATGCCATATGATCTAGATTATAATAACTTAAAAATATATTACTAGGACATAGTATCATTTGATGATTAGTCTTTATCTTCTGTAATGACTCTTGATATGTTAAAAAGTCTTCTTTGGTAAAATTACATTTATTATTTAATGCGATTATCAATCCTATCACCTTTCATTCTATCTTCTTTCGATTTTATATACATCTCGTCATCTAGGCTATCGCCTAAGCATTCAAAGTTTCTTTTTTGTAACTCTTTTTTAATTATGTGTTGATTATTACTAGTTAAAAAAGCAATATCTTCCATTTTTAAAACATTAAAAGCATAGTCTTCTGAATATGTTAACAAATCTTCTAATTCTTGTTTTGATGCATCCCCTTCTATATACATAGTACATAGTTTACGGTCTGTTTCGGCATAGATATGAGCATAACAAGATATTTTGTTGTTGTTTTTTATAAAGAGAATTTTATTTAAACTTAAAAGATCTTCGGCATCTTTCGGTTGTTGCAACAGTTTTGAGATGCCATCTTTTCTACCGTGTTCTTGTTCATATTCTTTGAATAGTTTTATATCTTCTTCGTTTTTTTCTTTCGCAACTGTTACTTGTTTCATTTATTTGATGGCCTCCAAGCCTGGTAACTTTTTACCTTCTAAATATTCTAGTGTTGCGCCTCCTCCGGTTGATATATGATATATTTGATCTTTATATCCTGAGGTTGTGGCAGCTGCGACAATGTCTCCACCACCAAGGATTACTTTAATGTCGTTATCTACAATAAATTTTAATAAATTATCTGTTCCTTGTTTATATTTTTTAAACTCATAGACACCTAATGGTCCATTCCATACTGCAATACTTGCATCTTTTAGATAGTTTTCAAATAATTTTTCTGAATCTGGTCCAATATCTAATCCCATTTCATTATATTCAATATTAGAAATATCTTTTACTCTTCATTTTCACTATATTCTGTTGTTACAGCGGCATCGATTGGAAGAACAATTTTGTCTGGATATTTTTCTAATATCTTCTTGCAGAAATCTATATTTTCCTCATCTACTAGAGAGTTTCCTACTTCATAGCCTTCTGCTTTTAAAAATGTAAAGGCCATTCCTCCTCCAATTAAGATTTTGTCTGCTTTTGTTACTAAGTTTTCTATTACACCAATTTTATCTTGTACTTTCGCTCCACCTAAAATAACAATATATGGGTGTTTTGGATGGTCTAATTCTTTTAAGGCGGTTAATTCTTTTTCGATTAAGAACCCTATACAAGAGGCAATGTTTGAAGCAATTCCTACATTAGAGGCATGAGCTCTATGAATTGTACCAAAGGCATCATTTACAAATACGTCACCAAGAGATGCCCAATATGCACCTAGTTCTGGATCATTTTTACTTTCTTTTTTACCATCTAAGTCTTCATAACGGGTATTTTGAACTAATATTACATCTTGTTCTTTCATATTATTAATGGCATCTTCTAATTCTTCTCCTCTTGTTTTTTCTATAAATGTTACTTTATGATCTAATAATTTTTCTAATTCTTTGGCAACCGGTTTTAAATTGTTCTTATCTAAATCACTTTCTTCTTTTATTCTTCCTAAGTGAGAAAATAATATTACTTTGGCATTTTGATCTAGACAATACTTTATGGTTGGTAAAGCTTTTACAATTCTGGTATTATCAACAATTTTCCCATCTTTTAGTGGAACATTAAAATCACAACGGATTAATACTTTTTTATTTTTAATATTCATTTGTTTTAGTGTTTTCATGAATTATCCTCCTTATATAGTTTTAGTATAGCATTTTTTTGAAGTAAAAAAAAGAAGTTCCCTTCTTTTTTATTGTGACATTAAATATCTAGCAGTTCTAACCATTTGAGCAGTATAACTCATTTCATTATCATACCAAGAAACTACTTTTACTAATTGTTTACCATCGACTTCTAGTACTGTTGTTGATAATCCATCTACTAATGATCCACAATGTCTACCAATTACATCACTAGATACGATAGGGTCTTCTGTATATTGTAGTGTTTCATTTTGAGCACCTTTTAATACTTGGTTAATCTCTTCACTCGTTGTATTCTTTTTTAATTCTAGTACTAAATCTATTACTGATCCAGTAGAAACTGGTACTCTCATAGCTACTCCAGCAAGTTTTCCATCTAAGTTTGGACAAACTTTTCCAATTGCTGATGCTGCTCCAGTAGAAGCTGGAACAATATTGGCGGCACAAGCTCTACCACGACGAGCTTTAATTCCTTTTTTATGTGGTACATCTAATGTTGCTTGATCATTGGTATAAGCATGTACGGTAGTCATATATCCTTTTTCAATTCCAAAGGCCTTATCTAATACATCTACTACAGGAGCAAGGCAGTTTGTGGTACAGCTTGCAGCAGAAATGATTTTTTCTTCTCCTGTTAAAATCATATGATTTACATTATAAACAATTGTCTTCATGTCTCCTTTGGCAGGTGCTGAAATAATTACTTTCTTAGCACCAGCATTAATATGAGCCATTGCTTTTTCTTCACTTGTAAATTTACCAGTACATTCTAGGACAACATCTACACCTAGCTCTTCCCATGGTAAGTTTGAGGGATCAGTTTCTGCATAGATTTTAATTTTTCTATCTCCTACAATTAGGTTGTCTCCTTCGTAACTTATTTCATCAATACGATAATTTCTATGATTGGTATCATATTTTAATAAATATGCTAATTGCTCAGCATCGGTAAGATCGTTAATTGCGACAATTTCAAAGTCTCTATCTTCTTCCATTAAACGGAATGCAAGTCTTCCAATTCTTCCGAATCCATTAATTGCAACTTTAACCATTTTCTTATCCTCCTTTATTTCATTATATATTGTTCTGTTTTTTCTTTCAATATATTCAAATTTTTTTGACACTTTTTATTGTAAAAGAAAATATCCACAGGTTTTGTGGATATTTATTAATCGTGAAAGCAACTTCCACCAATGAATTCTCTTAGTATCGAATCTTGTGGAATAACATCTGCAGGGATTGGTAAGAACAATCTTAGAAAATTAAGTAGTCTCTTTGCTTCTTCATAGTACGGAGAGTCTTGAGATACAGAATATAACAATGGTTCTACATAAGTTTTTAGTACTCCTATTTCATAAATTAAAGCAGAGTTAAATGTGAAATCAGCATCGTCTTGGAATGGAAAAATATATTTTTCTTCTCCTCTTCTGACACTATCCCAAGATTTTAAAGTATGTTCTACGTTGTTATTTCTGGTTCTGTTATCTCTAATTATTCTTCGTAACATACGGTTATCAGTTGTAGAAATACGATTATGGTCATCTAAATTTATTTCTGTTAGTGCAGATATATATATTTTATATTTTTTTTGTCTTGGAATATTCGTTAGAATCTTATCATCTAAAGCATGAATTCCTTCAATTACTAAAATATCTTCTTTGGCTAATTGCATGGTACTCTTAAATTCTTTTTTACCTAGAATAAAGCTATAAGTTGGAACTTTTACTTCTTTTCCCGTTAGTAACTCTTCAATTTGTTTATCAAATAGTTCCATATCAATTGCTTCTAGACATTCATAATCTGGTTTACCATTTTCATCTTTTGGAGATTTGGCACGTTCTACAAAGTAGTCATCCATAGATAATACTTTGGGATGTAGGCCAAAACTTTCTAAGTACATACATAGTTTTTTTGATGTTGTCGTTTTACCAGAAGAGGAAGGACCTGCCATTAATACTATTTTTAATTTATCTTTACGGTTATTAATTTCTTTGGCTAAGGTTAAAAGACGATTACTTTGTAGAGTTTCGTCAATGCGAATCAAATCGTTAATCTTTCCTTGTGATACTAGATTGTTTAAGTCTACAGAGTTCTCTACTTTAATAATTTTAGCCCAATCACGACATTCTTGAAACACTTCAAACATATGAGGATGATGTTTATATGGTGTTATCTTATCAGGATTATAAATCGTTGGGAATTGTAAAACAAAACCATTATCCTTAATATACGTTAGGTCAAAATCTTTTAGTTTTTCTGTTGATGTAGGCATTAGATTATAAAAGTAATTGTAATAATTTCCTAAACGATATAAGGTTACATAAGTATTGGTGTTGTACATCATTACTCTAGCTTTCGTTAGGTCATTTTTACTTTCAAAATATTTAATTGCTTCTAATCTATCTACCGTACTTTTGGTAATTGGCATATCTGCTTCGATTACTGTATGCATTGTTTCTTTGATATTTCTTAATTTTGCTTCAGTTAATTTAACATTTGTCTCAATATAAATTCCTTTATCAAGAGAATGTTGTACGACAATATTAGCGTTTTCTCCAAATAATTTTTTTATCGCATATAGTAGAACATAAGTTAGTCCACTGATATGAGATCTGTTTCCTTCTCTGGTTGTTAAATCATGAAATTCGATTACAGCATTATCATCTACTGTTTTCGTTAGTTCTTCTAATTTATTATTTACTCTAGCTAATATAATTGGGTATCTATATTCTTTTTGAAATTCTTTAGATATTTCTTCTAAAGATACTCCTTTACTGACTTGATACTTTTTGTTGTTGACTTTGATTTCTATTGTCTCAATCATTTTTTCACCCTCTTTATTTTCTCTTTTTATTGTATCATACTTTGTCGTTTTAGAATATGCATAATTTTATTTCTTTACAATTATACTATTCATAGGTGATCTTTTTATGAATTTAGTTCCAGTTGTAATTGAAAAAGAATATAATGGTGAAAGAAGTTATGATATTTATTCTAGATTATTAAAAGATAGAATTGTTTTTATTACCGGAGAGATTGATGATAATTTGGCAAATAATGTGATTGCAGAACTTTTGTATTTAGACTCTATTAATCATGAAGATATTTCTATTTATATTAATTCTCCTGGAGGTAGTGTCTCTTCTGGTTTGGCAATTTATGATACTATGCAATTTGTCTCTAGTAATATTTCTACCATTTGTGTTGGTATTGCGGCTAGTATGGGAGCCTTTTTGCTTTCTAGTGGGGAGACTGGAAAGCGCTATGCTTTACCGAATGCAGATATTATGATTCATCAGCCTTTGGGAGGCGCTAAAGGACAAGCAACAGATATACAAATTGCTTCTGAGAGAATTGTTACGCTTCGTAAAAGATTAAATAAAATTTTGGCTAAAAACACGGGACAAACATTAAAGAAAATAGAAAGAGATACGGATAGAGATTATTATTTAGATGCGAAAAGTGCTTTGGAATATGGTATAATTGATAAAGTAATTCAAAAATAAAAACCGTGATTATTATCACGATTTATTTTCATTTTCCATATTTTTAAATCTACTAGCTAACTCTTTAATTTTTCTAAAGCGATGATTTAATCCGGATTTTGTAATGGGCTTTCCTGTTTCTAAAGAGATAATTTCACTTAGTTCTTTTAGGGATGCTTCCGGATATTTTTTTCTGTATTCTAGGGCTTCTTGGGTTTTATCATCTAGTAGACTCTTGCCTAGATTTTCTTCAATAATGGTAATGTCATCTAATTGTGCAGTGGCAGTTGCGACTACTTTATCCATGTTCGCTTGTTCACAATTATTTAGACGATTGGCTTGATTCTTTTTATTACGATAAATTCGTTGGTTTTCAAAATATAAGACTGCGTTGTTTGCTCTTATTATTTTTAAATAATCACTAATTTTATCTGCTTCTTTGATATATAACATATAGCCTTTATCACGGGTTAATATCTTGACGTTTAAATCAAAAATATTTAATAATTTTTGGACAAATACTGCTTCCTGAGATTTTTCTATTAATAACTCCATATGATATCTTGATGTTTTAGGGTCATTAATACTTCCGGAACTTAGAAATACTCCTTTTAGGTATGCTCTAATTTCTTCGTTGGCACCAACAATATATTGTGGAGGTTTTTCTAAATATATTCCATTTTTGTCTTGGTATCCTAAATCTTCTAAGATAAAGTCTTTTTTATCATTGATTGTCATTACGTATAAATCTTTTTTACTAAAGTTTAGGCTATCTTTGGTTTCTGTTTTGATTTTTACTTCGTATAATGCTTCTAATTGTTTTATGATTCTTTCACTAATTGTGGGATTTTCCGTAGTAAGTTGAAAGTCTTGTTCACTAGGATGACCATTATTTCTGATATATCCAGATAATTCTGCAATCATCTCTGATTTAGATCCTATTTCTTTTGATATTTCATCTTTAATTTTGGTTGTAAAAGACATTTTTACCTCATTAAATAGTTCAAGACAATGGTACTTAATTTTAAACTATTATGTCTTAAGGTATTATCTTCTATTACAATTAAATCATCTTCAATTAATTCTGTTCCTAAATCTTCGATTGCTTCATAGTCAATTCTTACTGGATCTTTTTGTTCAGCTGTTGCATATTTTTCAGCAATTTTTTTATCTATTTTGGTATTACTTGCAATTACGACATCGATTTTACGATACTCTAAGTATTTGTTTAATAGTTTTATATGATCACTTACGGTAAAGTTATCTGTTTCTCCTGGTTGCGTTACAGCATTACATAAGTACATCATTGGTGCTTTTGTTTCACGTAGGGCTTCTTTTACTTCCTTACAAATAATATTTGGTAGGATACTCGTATATAGACTACCCATACTGAAAATAATTAGGTCAGCATCATAAATTGCTTGTAATACTTCTTTTAATACTTTAGGTTCTTCTTTGTAATAAATTTTGGAAAATTTATGGTTGGCCTGAGTAATTTGTTCTTCTCCTTCAATAATATTTCCATCCTGATCTAAGCCCATCAATGTTAGAGATGAATCTTCTGATATTGGTAATACTGTATGTTTTACATCAAATAGTTTACTAAGTGATGCGATGGCTTCTTTTAGGGATCCAGTAATATCTAGCATAGCTGTTAAAATTAAATTCCCCATCGCATGACCATCTAGGTCACTAGAAGTTCTAAAGCGATACTCTACCATTTTTTTAATAGGTTCATCTATTTCTGATAGCGCAGTAATTACCTTTCTAATATCTCCTACGGCAGGAGTATTAAATTCTTTTCTTAGTTTTCCGGTAGAACGACCGTTATCAGATACGGTGATTACTGCAGTAATCTCTACTGGAAAACTTTTTAAGCCTTTTAATAAGTAGGAGATTCCAGTTCCTCCCCCAAAAACAACAACTT
>CAJLUG010000004.1 GCA_905209745.1 uncultured Mycoplasma sp. | reverse complement strand
GATAGAGCTCTGCCACTACCATAATAAGCCAAATTAGCCACATCCTGTAAAGTAGTATATTTATTATACCCTACTTGTATTTTACTACTATATAATTTATTTTGTTCTGTAATATAAGTAAGGTCACTAGAACTTATATCTTTGAATTCAGGCATAACTATAATACTTGTTGTGTATAATAACCCACATTTATAAATATATAAGGATAATTAGCAGGTAATACTTGAAAAGTCATGATAGCATGGGTTGCCCCATCAGGTACTACGTTCCAATTGACTTGTGGGCAAGCTACCATACTATTACCTTGACCAACTGAAGAACCTTTTATAAATTTTATATTTGGTATAAAGCTAATAGGAAGCCATATCATACCAGGCTGTAAGTAAAAATCTTCTTGGCCACCATTTGTAAAACTACTAAAAAACCTAATATTTAAGGTTGAAGGTGCAGCACCCCATAACCTATAATATCGGCCCATATATACATCTAAATTACTACTACTACTACTACTACTATACCCTTTAGTTATACCCAACATATATGACTGTGTTAAAGCTAACCTATTTTGACTAGATGTACCGGATTGTTGGATATTAGTTTTTGTAAGAAGTGATAAATCAGCTACATCTTGAAGAGATGTACTCTGTGATGAACTAATCTGTATTCTTTGTGAACCACTTGGGTTACCATTATAAGTAAAGGTAGATATTTCTTTAAATGTAGGCATATTTATATTGTTTTTTAATTACTTAATCCCAAACAGATTTTACATCTGAATAAGTGCCAACTACAGAAGTATATTGAGCTGATATAAAATTATCTTTTAACTGGGTGGTAAAGTTATAGGTTTCTTGTCCTCCATAAGTAACAGTAACCATAGCTTGCCTATTAGTATCACCAGTATTTAAAGCCCAAGTAGTAACTCTTCCATTTTGTGTAGCTCCACCTAAATTAGACACTACTACTACTGAGTATGATGCAGAAGTACTTACATCTACTGTTCGTTCACTACCAGAAGTATATGATTCCATGGCTTTGGTAGTCCAAGTTACTGTACCACCAGTGTATGGTATAGTACTAATTGTTCCACTACTTGCCACACCAGTTAGAGTTAAGTCATCTATAGTTTTTGTGTTAGCAGCCTGTGTTATAGTTAGGGTATTAGAAGTTATTGTTTTACCAGATACATTATATGTAGCATATACTTTACAACTTCTAGCAGAACCAACTGTTATATCTCTATCCTCCGCACTTACGGTACTACCACTAATTGAAAATCCAGTATGAGTACCACTAAAACTATAAGTTGGAGTAACTGATACTTTACCTTGAGATACACTATTTCTTATGGTTTCCAAAGTGGCACTTATAGTGGTATTATCGTCATAAGCTGCCAAACTAGTTTTACTAGTGGTTATTGTAAGTATATATTCATATACAGCAGCATTCTGTTTTACAGTTAATTGTGCAACACTCTGGGCCGAAGTTGATAAACCAGGTACAGTAGTTCTAAAAGTTACTACTTTAGTTCTTGAGGATTCTACCGTATTTTCATCTGAAGTAACATATACGGTTTGATTCCCCCCGCTTGGATTTATCCATATATATAAATTACCAGATGTTCCTCCACCCCATGCTATGGTATATTTTTGGTAATTGGAAGGAATTGCCATAACTATTTAATAAATTTAGCTAACAAAGCATTGTCAGCTTGTTGTGTTATCAATAGATTTACTTTACTAGTGGTAGTTTGGCCAGAACCATGAGTACCAGTAAATGCTAGGTTAATATTCCTAGATACACCAGTATTATTTTCATCTGATGATACTTCTATCTCACTATCAGAATCAAGTTTGGTTAAGTTAAAGTAGAAATTATCACCGGAGCCATCATCCCAATCTATAGTTATATAACTGTTAGAATTTGCCATACCATATTTGTATTTAATTGGTGATATATGGGGTACATTCAAACCCCATATACCTAATAAATTTTCTACTAAGATACCGTGAAGGTAGTATTGGTAGTAACTTGAACCGAAACTTCTGAACCATCTTGAGGTACAGTAATAGTTTCTGGGTTGATAGACAATGTAGGGTCACCCTCAGTCTGATTAAGTGTAATTGTAGCAGTTACTGAAGTACTGTTAGCTTTTACCGTTATCTGTTGGCTTCTAGCCTCTACTGTAGTATTAGCAGCCGCCTTTAAAGTTAATGTAAAATTGTAAGAAGCAGTTGCACCCGGGTCACCCTCAATTGCAGCCCCATTTACAGTACTTTTACCAGCAGCCTGATATGTAATACTGGTAATATCAGCTGTTACTATATCACCACTGCCTTTTGTAAAGGTAAGTTTAGTAGAGTTAGAAGTACCAGTGATGGTAATTACCCCACCACCCTTATCTACTGCCTGAATAGTACCATTTGTGAATTTAACAAACTCATTAGCTGCTTCCAAATTAGCAGTAAGAGTTTTACTTGTGCCACCTTGAGGTTGTACAGTATAAGTAGCCGTTTGTATTGTACGGTTACCTTGATTAGCTCTCTGAGCTTTTACTTTTAACTCGGTATTACCAGAACCACTACCAGGTGATACTATAATACCATTTTTTGTTACATCAGCCATTTTTTTTTTTATTACAAGGATAAATACTCTAGCTTACCTGGAAATCGGTATTGGTGTATACCATTGTAGTATCTTCTAAATTATTATTAAATAAAAGGTTAACTATATCCTTTTCTAGATATAAGTATATATTATCATTATTAAATACAACTGTTTTATTGTATACTATTCTAGATATCACCCTTTTATTAAAAATAAGGCTACCGATTTTCCTTTTATTAAAAATCATATAACTTGAAAATTGTACTCTACCTCTGCCAAAGTAGAACCACCATCTATGTTAATTACCCTGAATAACATAGAGTAATCACCTTTATCAGTAAAGGTAAGAGTTAGGTTTACATTTTCATTGGCATCTTCCTCTAATGGGAACCCAGTAGCATCATTACCTATATATCCCCTATCAGTAAATTTATATTCTACTCCTTCTGGGTATTCAGTTTCTATGACTACCTTTGATTCATCAAATGGCTTAGATTGAGTATTAATAAACAATCTTGCAAAGTCTATTCCTGATTCTCCAAGGATATAGGTACTTATATTTACGGGTAATTTATATGGCTCCCCATATACAGGGGGTTCCATATTTTCAGGTAATTGGATTTGATAAGTAGATTTCTTTTCCATTGGTAAATATTCTAAATATAAAGTATTATCATAAACACCAGGGGCTTTGCCCACTATTTTTATATCCCTTACTTGTTCAGAATATACTACTTTCTGGAATTCATTGAATATAGTTTTATTCTGAACTGGGTTAATGGATTCTGAATTTATATTATCATCTACTACTCCTGAAAAACCTATTGGTACCTGAGTCCAATATTCAGTATTGAGCCAATTAGTAGATAAAGTACTTGTAAATACCCATATTTCTGGTTTAGGTGGTTCCCCCTTATTTAAAAAAATAAGTACCCTACAAGTATTCTTAAATTTATCAGATACCAATGGTAAAGCCTCTTCTAAGGTTAATTGAAGTGGTATACTTATTGTAGACCTATACCTTGTTGAGCAATTTATAATACCATCAAGTAGTATCTGGTTCATCTCTTTTGTGGTGAATTGAAGGAGGTTATCTTCGCAACACCCGCAAGTACAAGGGTTATTCATCTTCTACATATATTGTGTGATTATATTTGTCATGTAAAACACCGTCTAAGGTACATAATGGTATATCAGGAGGTCCTTGAACTCTTATTGGTAAATTACATATGTCTTTTACCATATTACCTTCTGAATCCAATAACCATATACCTTCATCAGTTACTACCTTAGATAGAGGGCCAGTATAACTATTTAAAATTTTATCTGATTCTTCAGGGTCTTCTCTTTGTAATATTACAAAGAATAATAAGGCTTCATCTTTTGCTTGAGCTACTTGTGTATCACCACCAGGTCTATATACTTTACCATTTACTATAAACCTATCATCAGCCCAGTTATAATCCCAATACCCATATTGATTAACTAAACTGTTTAACCTTAACAACCTAGCTGATATGTATAACACTATATTAGAGTAATCTAATTCTCCGGATATAGTATTTGGTTGTGTTGGCCAGGATTTTATATAGTTATATTGGAATAATCCTTCTAAATAATATGGTGTATATACCGTACCCAAATCTTCCCCGAATGGTAATGGTTGGTTGATTTTATTAAGCCAGAGGAAGGGTTGCTTACCAGCATCCACATCCATAAAGTCATTTATGATTTTCTTATACCGGTTCCAATCTATATCAGCAACCCTCTTTTTTCTCCTCATAGCTTATTCAATAAATTTAGTGGGTCAGGTCCACTTATAGGACCAGGTTTACGTCTATTAACCACTCTTGGTATTACAACTGAAGTTGGTCTATCACATATTGGCAGATATATTTCTAACCTACTTGCTAGCATACATAGATTTTGTTTCATTATATCTATAATACCCCCTGGTTGCATAGCTTTAGTAATAGCCCTCGATATATCGGGATCAGATGCAGTACTATCAAAATATTCCACTTCAGTAGGCCCAGTTGATATTTTCTTTATACCATTGTTGCCATCTGAAACATCGTTATTATCAGATTGAGATGTTGAATTATTATCTATAACTGAATGAGCTAAAGCTTTGGATAAATTCATTATCTCATTTATAGTAAAATCATAAGCAGCCAATTCCATTATTAACTGGTTTTCCAGAGCTTCGTAATATAATTCATTATTATAATATTCTACTGGAATGCAATGATTTACTAGAGGTTGTATATATAATTGCCACTTTTCTATAAACATCTGTTTAGTAGATTGTGGTATATCACCTACCAAATCAGTTGGTAAATATATATCAATCAAATCATATATAGAACCTGATAAATGGGTTTTTACTTTATCAGTAACTATAATGGTTTGTTTTGAGTTACCTACTGTTTGGTTATTTTGGTCCTTTATATATAAATTTACCTGATATGAACCACAATATTGATATGTATGTATAGGGTTCATCTCATTGGATTGGTTATTATCACCAAAATCCCAGAGGTATATATAACCTTCTGGGATTTCTTCAGATAAATTTATAAATGTTACCGTTAAACCTACAGTAGTATATCTAAACTTTACTACCATAGATATTTTTATTATTTTTGAAGCTCTTCTGATATTACACTGATAATATCATCGGCAGTATCACCATCCTCTACTGAAATTTCCAAGCTATTAGCAATAGCTACCAACTCATCAAAGGTAAATGAATCATTTGATAATTTACCATCTTTAAGAAGTTTTTTATACTTCTTAGTGAGTTTATTTGTATCTATCTCAATATTATTATCCTCAATCTCAATATTATTATCCTCAACTTCAGGTTGAGCATACACTAAATGTCCATTAAGGATTGCTTTTTTAACTTTATTAGAAGCCTGTGCTTTCACAGTAAGCTCCTTTATTTCACCCTTGTAAACGGTAAATCCAGAAGCTATATCATGAAATATACCGGCATTCTCATTTAAACTTACATATTTTGCCATAACTATATTATTGATTATTTCGTATATATATATATATATAAATAAGAAAAAGTAATGGTTTAAGTTTTTACGCCTAAACCATTACTTGAGTGAACATTTACTGTTCTATGTTTACCTGAAGATATGGGTCTATATCCATATAATCGGGGAACCCATTATCAGCAAACTCTTTAGTGCTATCAACTAAGATAGCTGCATCTTTATACATCTTAGAGAAACCAGTAGTAATAGTAGCATATATAGCTTGGGTCTGATTAGATACAATTCTTTCAGATTCAAGCAAGAGTTGACGGGCTGTTAACTTGATAAGGGCAGCTCTTGGGTCAACCATAAGTACATTATTATCAGGCACACCTGGGTGAATAAAGAAATCAGCATTGTTAGGTACTGGAGTCTTCAAGTTAAGAGTAGCTTGAGGAGTACCATACATACGGATTTTAAATTCAGGCAAATCCAAAATATTCAAGGCCTCAGTTTCATCACCAATCATGGTTCGGAAGTTTCTACCGAGTCTAGAAGCACGAATCCAAATACGAAGCAAATCTTTATATTGGATACCATTAGTAGTATTATCTACACCAATTACCGGGGCAGATTCAGAACCATCTTTAAGATTACCATTAATGAGGGTATCAAGTGCCAAAGTATCAAGTGCATATCCCATCTGAATACCAAAATCACGGAGGAATATGCTCATTACATCAAGAGATACATAATTCTTTACCTCATCAGTAATTTTAAATCCCTTACCTATTTTAAATAAGGTAACTGATTTTTGCCCAAAGCTTACCGTACCCAGAGGAATAGTTTCTGCTTCGTTCACTCTTGCCGGGGCTGCATCCGAGGGGTTAACGAATGGCATGATAACCGTAAGAGAAGAAATAGATTGGTCAGATGCAATAATATTAGGATAAAAAGGAGCCTCTTTAATACCCAAATAAATAGCATTACGTATAATCTCAGGTACCAACCAACGAATGGATGGGTCAGGCATAGTCATAAGATTTTCCATGGTAGTAACCTTGGTATTTACACCAATTTTATCCATGTAATCATCCATGCTAATACCATACCGATTTTGAACAAATTCTTCAAATGAGATATCAACAGGACGTTGATTTACGCTTCCACTACGAAAAGCATCTAGCTGCTGAACTGACTGAGGTAATTCTTTAATAAAATCAGCAGCCTTCATTTTTTCAATATCTACTTTCATAATTATATAATTCCTTATTTATTATCGTACTAAAACTTGAATAAGTTCTCCAGCGGATGATGCCCCCCACCGCGCACTAAATTCATCATCTGTACCTTGAATATATTTAATATACGTATTGGTGTCATCTACTGGAGCTGTGGGGTCAGGAGTAACTGGACCAGCTTTAATTTCACTATTAGAAAGACCATATACTACCATAAAACCTCTTACAGCAACCGTAACTTCATTACCAGGATAAGCAGGGTAATAGCTATCAGTTACAGCAATACCAATGTAGGGTCTACCCCCATCTTTTTCTTTTTTCCAAGCCTGGATAGTACCATCTTCATTAATTTGAACAGGTTGACCTTGAATAATATTTTCACCTGTTTTTACCACAAATGCCTGATGTAATTTGTGGGATTCACTTTTATATATGACTGCTTGAGGGGTTTTTTGTCCTACAAGAGCCATGTCCTGTGGGTTGTTAAACTTAATCATAAGTGTTTATTATTTTAATTTATTTTTAGCAATATCACCAAGTACGTCTACTACTGAATCATTTTTTTCTGCCTCTTTATTCTCTTCTTCAACTACCGAACTAGCTCTGCTAACATTTTTAGAACCACAATCTGAGCAATGAAGAGGGAATTTTTCTTCCAACTGGTTCTCATACATCTTATTAAGCGATGTAAGAGTTTGGATGCTGGTGCTATCAGATTCTATCAATGCCAAAATATTATCATCAATATTTTCGCCCATTAATTTTTTATAGGAGGCAATGGCATTATCTCTAACCTCTTTAAGGTGCTGGGTACCTATATTTACCATTTCTTTATTGGATTCAATAACATTCTGGTAGTTAGATACCTCATTTTTTAAATTAGCAATTTCAGTGTCCTTATTACCTAGACTTTCTTTAAGTTGGGTAATTTCAGATACCATACCTTTTATCTGAGATAATGCCAACTCCATTGAAGGTTTAACACCTTCAGCCAGACTAAGCAAACCTTCACCGAAAATAGTTTCAAGAAATTTTTCGTCCATGTTAGTTTTACTTTGTGGTTTATTTTTATTATAAGAATTAATGGTATTGTACATAATATCAATTTCTTGGTTGCCCTTAAAATCATAGTATGCCAACTTATTTTTTATATCTTCTTTATTTACTGGTGCCTCACTAAAAGAATAATACACTGCCCCAGCATATTCTGGGTTAAGTATTTTATTATCCACTACTAATTGTGCAAATGGGTCAGCACCATGTGATACTAATGATGTTTCTTTATATGATATAATCCTAGTAGCTATACGTCTAACCATTGTACCATCCTCTGCATAAGTACCAAGCTTATCATAAAATTCCCATTCTTTTTCAAATTGGTGAGATGGTTTCCATTCAAATTGTACAGTTACTGAATTTGAATGAATTGAAGGTGGGTCCATATTAATACCTCTAGCTATACGGGGATTTGAAACACCATCAATTTTAAGTACCCCATTTATCCCAGCAGGGATTTCTATCCCATCTATAGTATAACTATTTTGCCATACTACGGATTTAACAGAGCCTATTGCATTTGCTACATCAGTTTCATGGTCGCAATTTACTGTTTGCCCCACTAATAAGTGCATAGAATCTTTTAATACCTTTTCTGGGAATTCAGTAGGGTTATAATTTTTAGATACTATACAAGCTGAGAGCAACCTAAACATGGGCTCTATAAATTCTTCCTCACTAGGATTAAATTGCTTTGGTGTTACATCTGGATAATAAGTATTATAGTTAATATTACTACCAAATAACCCAAATTTATCTACTGATTCTTTATCAATTTTAGAAGCCTCATAAAACCTATCTGATACTTCATTTATAGGTATATTATATGAGGGTACATGTGAAGATAAAATACTATGGCCTGAACCAAGTACCATAGTATCTGTATAAATTTTCTTACTCATAATTATCTAGTTTTAGTATCCTGGTCTTTACGTTTAGGCATTGGATTATTTTTATCCCTAGTTTTCCTATCAGATTTATCTTTGTCAGCCTCCCTTTTTTGTTTTTTAGCACTATCTTCTATATCTGATATATCATTATTTATTTGCCTTGGTTCTTTTTGGTCGGGTTTTTCATAACCCATAGCCCAAGCATATTGTTGTTGGTTTATTATACCTTGATTATACAAAGCTTGAAGATTTCTTATCTTATATTCCAAACCCTGCTGAACCTTTAATTCATCTGATATAGTAGAAGTACCAAATTCTACTTTTATACCCTTATTATTAAAACCTGATAGTCTTAACTCTAGAGTATATATAAATTCCAATATATGGGAAACTAACATCTGAATATTCTTTAACTGGGATATCATTTTGGATAAAAGGATACCAGCACCACCTTCAGTATTAGAAGTTTGTACACCAATTATATTAGAATTTATACCTAAACCATTAGCCACGGATTGTTGGTTCATTGCCCATGGTTTTTCAAGGTTTTGTAAAGATTGGGTAGTTGAATTCAATTTGAATTCATGGTCTTCTTTATAACCGGTTACTATACCATCTTTTAAACCTCCCATCATATTCTTTTTAAGCTTTACTAAGGTATTATTCAACCTAGCTCTATAAGCTTGAACACTTTCATTTGGTTCTCTTGGAGGCTTTTCCATTTTAGCTTCCAAAAACCCAACCATACCCATTAATTCCATGATATGTTTAAAATTTATCCTCATATCATGTTGCCCTTTTATAGAATCAAGTGCTGCCATAAAAGGTGGTACTCCATAAGGTTCATCAGTATCATTATACATACCTACATAAATATAGGTTTCTGTATTCAACTTTATAAAGTCTGGTTTATCATTTAAAATGGTATATGGGTTTTTTTGGTATGGGTGGTATACACCATTTTCTAGCCTTCTAAAATATATATTTTCTGGGTTTACAAAAACTATGGTTGATATACCATCTAATTTATTATTTGGTACAGCCTCTATAGATATGGCCCCTGAGGTTAGACATTGTACAATAAACCTATTAACTAAACCATTTATTCCAGCAGTATAATTACTCCACCTTTTAGAAACCATGGATAGATGTTCTTTCATCTTCTTAGCCTCCTCTGGAGTATTATTAGGGAAACTTATAGTATGACCAGTATTGGATAATTTAAACATATCCTGAATGGCAATACTCATATCTGGGTTTACCTTATATAAATCCCTTATTAATGGGATTATATTACTCCTAAATGATGATGTTACCAAATTTGTTATATCCCTTAAAGATACAACTAACCCCTGGCTAGAATCATCAGGTACTGATACTCTACCAGGAGGTATAGATGAAGTATCTTTATCAGGAGCTTTGTTCTCTATTACCTCTGAATGATTCCTAAACCATTTTAGAGGATTCCAAGTTATCTCCATATTTTTTTATATTATTTTTATTGTGGTAATACAACTTCATCTCTAGATGAGAACTTACGTATGTGGTTACATATAGCTTTACCAAATATATCATCATCAGAATAAGTCTGACCCTCAAAATCAATATCTATTGAAGAATTGTTAGCCCTATGTTTACCCATAGCAACTGGCCTACCTGAATTGTCATATATAAAGGTATATGCTTCTTGAACAAAGAATGGGTCCTTTATTATTAAAGCATCTTCCCTTATATCCTTTTCCAAACCCTCAATAATCAATGAACGGTTTTTCATAGTAGTAAGCCAGCCTGGTATTGATTCCTCCTCAGGTCTAGATTTGCCTTTCTTTTTAAGAAGTTTCTTTGAGAAATATAGGTTAGGGTATCCTTCATCTTGTAATTGTATAGTTACTGCCATACCTATATCATTTGTTTCTGGGGCTAATTTAGCAAAACCAAATTTCTCCCCAGTATCTCCAAGAAGTTTAGCATATTGTGATAATGGTATTCTACCCTTATATACTACTTGTTCTTCACCATTTTTATCCATACAAGTAAATGATGAATAGTCAGTATTTCTACCAGTAGCACAGTCTGCACCTATAAAATATTCTTTACCAGAAACTGGCTCATTAAATTGTTTATATTGCCCAGAAAGTTTACTCTTTATTACTGGATATTCATATAAAGTATCTTCTATGGCCTTTATATCTGTAAGGTCAAACACAGTATTACCAGAAGATAAAAAGTCCCCATCTATCTCTTGTGCTGTCCTTTTTGGGCCAAGGGCTGCAGCCATTGAGTTATACCATTCTATATCACGTTCAGGGTGCATTTGCCACCTTAACCTAATTGGGTTAAATCCATTTACACCAGATAGTGCATCTACCCACATACTATGATACCAACCTCCTGTTCCAAAAGGTGTATTTTTATTTATAAAATTATACTCCTCTTGACCCTTCCTTTTACCATTGTAATTATAAGTTATATAACTATGATGGTCTTCTACAGTTATATCATATATTGTGGTTTTAAATTTTCTTAATACCCTAATCTTAGATAATTTTACTTGACTACCTCTTTTGCCTGAAATTATTTTGTTTATATAACTCCTAACACTTTTATAGGACATACCCCTAAATACTGGGTTATTAAGTACAAAATCTTTTATGCCTTGTTTTTCTATTTCACCAGTTTCTATACCTTTTATAATTGTAGCTATAGAATCCAAGTTGGTAAAACCTATACCAGTTCTTGTACCTAATTTTAAACCATAAGAATAAAATGAAGCTCTTTGAGTATTTTCTTTTTTAGTTATTACCCTAAGATTAGTTACCCAATTATGACTAGGTATGCAATCTATATGGTCTATTACTTCATTCTTACCTACTTTTAAAGTAGTAAAATGTGATAATACTAAATCCGATACTCTATAATGTTTATTTTTGCCTTTACCATTATGGAGTACTATCCTTACATACCCCAATTTATTTGGCCTAAGGTTTTTAAGATACCAACTACCGCCTTTTAAATACTTAATTCTACCCCTATTAGAAATCTTATAATTGTTGTAGCCATTTATATATTTCCACTCCTCTTTTTCAGGCCACATTATTTTAGGTGGATTTAGTAATTCTGATATACCAGTTTTATATAATATAACCTGTTCATTATTAGCTACTATATCAGCTACTGTCATCCAACCATTTAAGGTATATAATTTATGGTTAGGGGTACATTTTAAAATCGTTCCAAATTCTGTTTGTATTTTCCAGGTTTCTAATTTACCCTTATTCACAGAAGCTACTATTCTTTTCCATTCACCTTTATGGGTTAATACCTTGATATTGCTTACCCATGATAGGTCTACAGAACCAAATTTTTTAGGGCATAAGTTTCTTACTTTCATTATACCCTTATTGGTTATTAATTTAGTATTACCTGTTATACATGAATTTACAATAGCTGAACCACCAGTAGAAATAGTCGGAAGTGCTGCGGCCCAAATATTATTAGCCCATCTAACAACTGCCGCTTCATCAATTACCAATAAAGAAAGGGATTCTGAACGACCTGCTTGGTCAGAAGTAGGTATTGATTCTATCACTGAACCATTTGAAAATTCCATAGTAGAAGCACTACCAAATTCCCCTATTCTACCATTTATAATTGGCGTTTGAAGGTACCATGGTAAATTCTTATACATGAATTTTATTTTCCTTAATACCTTCTTAGCAACGGTATCCTTAATTGAAATAATGTTTACCTTTTTATCTGGGTGGTACATTGTTAACCATAAGCAATACATGGATATTAACTCAGTTATACCAGCTTGCCGAAATTTAAGGATTATATTAAACCTCTCTTTCAGAAACTGGTATAATACTGCCCTTTGAAAAGGGTATAGGTCAAATTTAACTCTACCATGTACTGGGTTTACTACCCAACAAAAGGTTGAAAAATAAAAAACATCATTTGATACCTTTGCTAATATTTTTAATTCTTCTTGTGATAAATATTTTTCTTTCTCTTTTACCCTTCCCATATCTTCTTCTAGAAAGTATAATTAAGTTTTAAATATAAATCAGCACCTAAACTTTTTGAAAACTCTGGATAATAAAAAGTATTGAAACCGATTTCATAATTAATCTTTCTAGTATTGTACTTTAACCCGAGGTTTAAATCCATTAAATTATTGAATGGTCTATATTGAGCCTCAACATAAGGTGATAACTTCTTTATGAATGATTTCTTTTTTGAGGTTAAAGTATTGTTTACGTAATTGTAGGAATTATTGAGGATATCAACCGAATATTCTTTTTTGAAAACTTCTCCTTTTGTGTTTTGTAAACTTAGTGATAAATTTTCTGAATCAAGTAAGAGTTGAATTAACCTATCGGTTGAGGGATATTGAGTTAAGAATTGTGTTGATACTTCCAATTTTGTGGAATCTTCCAGGGTTAAGATTACAGTATCTTTTTTCAAAACCACCTTTTCTACAACCACCGTATCTGTTTGATACCTGTAAACTGTTTTTGGAACTTCCTTGATTTTGTACTGAACTTCTGGTTTTAAAACTTTTTCGATGAATACTGTATCGGTTACTGTGTTTTGGTTTTCTGGACTCAGTGACTTTGAGAATAGAATCCCAAGTGTGATTACCAAAGCCAGGTTTACCAATGTTAAGATTACCGTTGTTTTCATCAGGTTGGTTGTTTACTTCTGAAAGTCTGGTAACTGAGTTTAACTTCGAAACCATGGAACTGGTTTTTGTGAAAACAGAACCAAACTGGATTTGATTTGATTCCTGAGTTTTCGAAGTTAAGTTTCTTATTATCATCTCTTTCAAGTTTTGTGGTTGTTGTTTTCTAGTTTTGAAATTTTCGGATTAGTTTTTGAGGGTTTTCAGGTGTTAATAGTTTTTTGGTTTTTTTTCAAACCCAGCTCTTTGAAATTCTTGGACCTGAAAAAATTTTTAGTTAGGGCTAAGGCCTTAAAAAGAAAGACAAAGAAAAAAGAAAAGAACCAAAAGAAAAAAGAAAAGAAAGAAAAAAACATTCTAACAAAAGAAGATATCTTCGTAAGAAGATATCCTATATCTATATCTTTAATATCATATATATGAAGATATATATGATGACGTAGGCAATGATTTTTACACAGTATCAAAAAGTGAGATTCCCTATATGGATATATAATAATATACTAAAGTATATTATTATACTTAATTGAGCTAAAGCTCAATTAAGATTAGTTATGATTTTATATTTTTTAGATTGAAGCCCAATAAGTTTTCTAAACAGGTTTTAAACCATATGCCTACTTCAAAGGTAGCACCTTTTGTTAAAGTATTTCTACCTTTATTTAACCAATATATTAACCTATTGGTATTCATGTGTATTTTAAACTCTTTGGGAAATCCCATTATTATTCTACATTCATCTAAACCTATTACTTCTCCAAGATAATTGAACTGTCTATTTGATGGTCTTAATGTCATTGGGTAACCATATTTCCTATTGCGATATACACCAGGTAAAGTATTCATTTTCTTACTTCTAATTGGCCATTTATACTCATCTTTGAATTCAGTATTCCACAATTCTTTTACCTGTTTTACTGTTAAATTTTGCTTATTAGGGTCTTTGTAATAATACATTGCTAATACTTTATCATCAGGTTCTTTGTAATTTATTGAATGGTTTACCTGTTTGTATAATTCTAAACAATTTTTCTTTTCACATACAGGAAATAAGCTATCAAAGTACTTCTTTAATGGTTTATAATCTTTCCTTATCCCAATCATAATCAACCTTATTCTGGATACTTGAGAATTACCTAAGTCGGATACTGAATGACAATGAGTTATTATATGGTAATTTTTCAATGTTTTATGCCATTCTTCTAATGGTATTAGGTCTAATAACTTGGGTAAATTTTCCATTAAGAAAAATTTAGGTTCAAACTTAACAATAGAAGTTAAATATAGATTCAAAGTATCATCTTTTTTTGGATTACCAAGTGTTTTCTTCCTTGAATAACTAAAAATACTAGAATGACCACAAGAAGGACTACCAATAATTATATCCGGTATCTCATTTATACCATCTAAATTCCTTAAAAAAGGTATTTTACCAAAATTTAAAACCCATTGTTCTTCAAATTCAGTATGAAATTGAGCTCTTGGCTCAATATTTCCTATTAAGAACTCCTTAAATGGGAATAAAAGAGCCCCTTGAGCTCCACAAACTCCTAAAATCCTCATAAATATCTTACTTTTGATTAGTTTTTTCATGATTTAGACAGAAAGGTATTGCAAATTCATATTAACTATTGAATCTAAATTATTAAAATCAATACACTAGATGAAAAATAAAGAAAATAGGCTTAAAATTGGTACACCATTATTAGTATTGGGTCCACATTTTTTTGAAAAAGCAGAAGTTGTTTCAGTAGAAAATGGCATATTCACCCTTAATAACAAAATAAAGGTAACCAATGAATTGGTAATCACTAACAATTCAAAAATGCAAATTAAACCCTTTGATGAAGAAGAATATAATTTTCTGGTCGCCAAGAATAAAATTCCAAGGGTTCTAGAGAAAATAGAAAATAAATATAAGGAATTATCAAAAGACGATTTAATTAAACTCTTTGATAGATTAAATAGAATAACCCATAAATATTTTGAGAAATGAATTACGGCAAAATGTTAAAATCCTTAATCTGGAAAAGGTATACAGATGAATTTTATATAAAACCAGGTAAAAGAGCTGGTAACTTAAGTGCCTATAACCAATGGTTAAATGATGATTCTGATTTGGGATTTGCTTCAGCATATAAATCTATGAAGGTAACAGTAGTTTTAGTATTCATAGCTTGCATTGGTTTAATCACTTTAGTTGCTAGTATATGATAATATATTTGATTCTTGGTATAGTATATTTAATCGGTATACTATTTATGGTATTTGTAGATAATACAATGTTAAATAAGGGTGTGCCCTATAATGGTAAACATATAATAACCCTTTTTATAATATGGCTATTGTCTCCCATATTTATGATAGGTTTAATATTTATATCACTAGTGTTTTTCTTAAAAAAAGGAAAAGACTATTGATAAATGATTGATGCTCATATGTTTTTCCGATAGTATTTTGAATCTGTTTTTTGAGATTGAGATTTTTTTCTTTTCATGACGATGTCATCAAAACTCATATCAAAAAATCAAATCTTAGACTTTATAGGTTTTAGGTTTAAAGAAAAGAGTTGCTTGTGAAAGTAGCTCTTTTTTTTTATGTGTTTTAATTAGGCAAAAAGCTTTTAATGTTATATATAACATTAAAAAACAAATATATCATTATGTACACACCATTTTTCCAAAGTTCAACTACTACCCAAGATTGGGTATCAAAACCACCTAAACATATAAATCTTATATTTGCCATATATTATCAATATTATGAAAATGTACCTGGGCAATTAAGATACATAAATCTTAATATAACCTCTGCACAAACCCTATTTAACTTCACAATAGGTTATAAAAATCCTGATTCTAGTAATTGGATAGATATAATATCTGGTAATATAATTGATGATGGACCAGGTTCTAAAAACTATTCTAGTATTTATAAAATATACTCAGCAGATGGTGATTTAGTACAAAATTATATTTTCAATTTACAACCAGAAATATATAATAACATCAAACCAAATACTCAATATAAGTTATATGGGGCTTTTCAACCCTCTTTAAAAGTTCATGCCTATTCCCAAGATGAATCCAAAGAAGTAGATTTATTAATGGCAGATAAAAAAAGTAGTATTCATCTTGGCTATTTTTTAGGAAAAAAATTAGATAACCAGGACATGAGTAACTTGATTAAATATAATGTCATAAAAGATACTAACAATGATATATTAAGATATTCATTAGTAGAAGAATATGCCAATGAGGAAATGTACCATAAAAATATAATCCAAAACTACTCAAAACCTTATACCATAAGTAGTGAGTCAGTCAATTACTTAGGGTACCAAAATATATTTAAAAACGGGTTTGACACTTCTATATCTAATTTAAAATCTACGGTCACAATAGGAGATAATGAATTACCAAGTGTGAATTTTGCTTATATACAGAATTCCTTAGATAATGATGAAGCTTGGTTAAACATAGTATTCATATTTAAACCCGAAGAACCAGAACCAAAAGAAACTAAATAAAAAACTACTAACCTTTAATAAACCTAATTTAAAATTATGGGATACTTCCATGCACAAAATTACACTAGTGGGATCTTATTGAACATCTCCACTATAGTAGTACACTTAGTTAACAATGTAAACCAAACCATTCCTAGTTCCTACTCATTCCAAGTTAAGGTAGAACAATTAAGGAATAGCCAGGTTTTAAAAACTAACATCTTGACTACTACTTGGGTTCAAGGAGGAATTGGTACTAGTAGGGACCAAGCCTTTACCCTGTCTCAAAAAATGAGTTTCAACATCCAAACCGATTTACTTAGGTTTTCCTTCCAAACAGTTAACCCATACACCTTACAACCATTCCATGTATTCATAGAATATGATGACAACGTAGATTATAATATCCTCACTGAAGATTACGGTTCTAATGCTGTAGATACTTATAATGAGGTATTAACTACCGCCATCCCCGTTGCTCAGTATAATAAAAATAAAAAATCCACTAAGATAGGAGTTACCTGTGTGACAGGTGACTAACCACCCATTTAAAATATAAATACCCATAAGTTCCCTTTCTTATGGGTATTTTTTATATCTAGAATCTTTTCTAGTGTACCCTTTTTATTTCAACCTGAACTAATATCATTTAAATCTTAATCTTTATTCTTATGAAAAGGTATTTTTATTATGTAGCCCAGGGGATAAGAAATAATTTCAACCCCTCTATAAACCTCCCTAAAATCCCAGTCACCCTTTGTGGTATGGTAGAATGGGAAACCCTCTTTAACCCTATCCTTCTCGCTAAAGAAATAGGTAAAAAAGAAAACCTAGAAGATGTGATTGTGACCTTCCTTTATGAATTATCAGAAGAAGTATATAAATCATGAAACCTAGAGATCATCTAGAAGAGGTTTATACCCATATAATCAATTTTATAACCTACCAATAAGGGATAGGGATTACCTATTAATGTATTTTAGTTCCTTAGATACCTTGATTTGGTTTATAATGATTCATATTGATATACCTAATAGGTTAAAAAGGTATGACCAATTTATAATTGAGAACCCTGATTTGGATTTTGCTTATGGGTTAGATTTAAATTAAGGTTTATTTTCCTGATATAGAAATTATATTGGAATAATATATAAAAGGGTCCTGGGGGTTTGATTGCCTCTGGGATTTTTTGTGTTCCCATTACCATTATCCTATGAAGGTTAGGTGGTAA
>CAJLUG010000003.1 GCA_905209745.1 uncultured Mycoplasma sp. | reverse complement strand
TAATTCTTCTACCAAGTAACGTTTTAGTTTTCTCTCATATCTAGCAATACGTTCCATTCCAATCGATAACAAATAAGAAATAACAACACGAAGTCCCAATACTTCACCAACAGGTGGCGTACCAGCCTCGAATAACAGAGGAGCTTCTTTTAACGTATAATTACCAAACGAATCAAAAGACTCATTCATACCACCACCGTAAAAGACAGGTTCCATATCACTAAGTAACTCTTCTTTTACAACCAAAACACCAACACCCGTAGGTCCACACATTTTATGAAGAGAAAAACTAAGAAAATCTGCTTTAGACTTCTTAAAATCCACAGGAACATGTGGAACACTTTGAGCACCATCTATATGAAATAAAATATGGTGAGTAGAACAAAATTCTCCAATACGATAAATATCTCTTTCATCTCCTACCACATTCGTAATATGTGCAAGAGAAACAACTTTTGTCCTTGGTGTAACACTAGATAAAAAGTCCTCATAATGTAAACTATAATCAGAAGAAAGTGGAATATATTTAATATGAATTCCAATATCCCTTGCTAATACCAACCAAGGTAAAATATTAGAAGCATGTTCCGCCTTACTAAGTAATACTTCATCCCCCTCTTTTAAATGATTCTTCATATAGCCAAAGGCCACCAAATTAATAGAGTGCGTTGCACCAGTCGTAAAAATAATCTCTTTCGCACTAGAAGAATGAATAAAGTCAGATACCAAATAACGAGTAGAATCATACAAATAATCTACCAAACGAGCACTATCATAAAGTCCCCTATGAATATTTGCCGTATAATATTCATAATACTCATTCATAGCAGTAAGAACACAACTTGGTTTTAAAGTAGTCGCAGCATTATCAAAATAAATAATATTTTTATTATTAAGGACAGGAAAATCTTCTCTATTCATACCATACACCTCATAGATATCATATAATATGAACAGAAAAAAAAAGAGACTATAATAATAGTCCCAAAATTACATTACTTTTTCATTAACAGAAACATTTTCTACTGTATTAGGTGTTACTAAAACACTCTTAATATGATTAAATCCTTCTTTATATTGCATATTTTGTCTTCTTAAATTTTCATTTTGTTTTGTTAACATCTCAACTTGATTTCTAAGTTCTTCATAAGATTGATGTAATTTTTTATTTTCATTAATAACATCTTGATAGATACGATTATTTTGTTCAATAGTTTCTAAAACTTCACTAACATCATGATTTAAATCTAAATCCATATCTTCACTATTTTCACCTTCACTAACAGGAGCAACTGTATCTTCTTCTACCATATTTTCTTCTGGTTTAATAGCTTCATCGACACTTACTACATCTGTAGGAGTATCCACTACATCACTCGCAACAGGTGGAATAATAGAATCAGGATGTACTTCAGATAAAGTTTCACTAACCTCATTCTCACTTGGTGTAGCTTCCATATTAGAAACTACATTCTCTACCGGAGGAACCTCCACATTAGAAACTTCATTTTCTACTGGTGCAGTATCTAAAACATTATTTTCTAATGCAGGAACACTACTAACCTCTACCGTATCTAAATTAGATTGTGCATCACTTAAATCAGAAGCACTTTCTAAAGCTTGATCAATAACTGCTTTAGGTACTTCTACTTTAGATACATCAATAGGAGCAACTTCTTCTTTTGGAGTCTCCTCTTCTGGTACTACTTGTGATGTAGGTATAGTAGGTATTACTTCATTTACTGGTTCATTATTTGTAAAACCAATTGGCGCATTTCTAGGAACTTCTATTACACTTGATTCTGCAATATTAGTACTACAATAGAAATCATCTTGAGTCATACCAATAAAACTATAATATTCTCCACCAAATAAATTTCTAATACCCTTACTATCCATCTCATACATCGTAGCTTCACCAAGTAAATTATGGAATAAGAATACACCTTGATTATTCATCTGTTTATTTAATTTTTCTTTAATACTAGCATTAGCATTTACCATTCTTTCAGCAGCACTAGGATCTTTACTAGAACTTACTGCATCAATAACACTTTGACTACGTGGCATACTTCTAACAACTAATAAATATTTATCTTCAACAGATTTTATTTCTTTATTTTCAAAAGGTATAATAACATTACCATCTTTATCAATAACACCTAAAGAACTAGCTGGTACACTTGCATCGATTGCCTCTTTTAATACTGTAGAAGCAATGAACAATCCATTATCTAGCTTTCTATCATTTAAAAAATAATAATTAGTAACATTACCATCAGCTTCTGTAACTACTGCATAATCACAAAAGATATCAGTTTGTCCATTATAAGAAACCTTTCCTCTATTAAACTGAATATTTCTACCATTCTGCATAAATGTACACCACCTATCATATACTATCCATTCTTCATTAATGATATCACAACTAAAGAAAGAAAACAACTGTTTTTCCAAAATAAAATTGAAAAAAAGAAGAAGAAACGTTACAATAAAGATGGTGGTAAAATGAAACAAGATAAAAAACTAATGTTAGGTATGACATTATTATTTTTAATTACATTTATTTCTTTAGGAACGCTAGTCACAACAGAAAAGCTAGCACCATTTTATACAGAAAAAATTGAAACTAGAATAAATGAATATTTAGAAAAAAATTACCAAGAAGAAATAAATGACTTTGACTTAGGGAAAATAACTTATAAAAATACAAAGTATCAAGCCAAAGTAAGAAATAAAGAAAATAAAGATTTGTATTTTACAATTACTTATCAAAATAAAAAAATAACAGATACTTATGAAGAAGACTATAAAGAAGGAAAGACACTTCTAACAACATATAAAAAAGAACTAGAACAAGAAATAAGTAAAAAAATAAATCAAGAAGTACAAATTACTTTCCCTCTAACACTAAATAAATATACACAAGAAACACGAGAAAAAATCATAAATAAAAAAATAGATAACACAATATATAATATAGCATTCACCCTAAATACCAAGTTAGATAGTGAACACATCATAGAAAAAATAACAGAAATATCTACTCTACTAAGGCAAGAAAACATTACACCAAATACTTACGAAATAACAATAAAAGATCAAGATACCAAATTACAAATAAGTAATATTACACAAAGCGTCTTAGAAAAAAATGCTCTAACAGAAATAATTAATGCTATAATGAATAATGAAGAAAGTAATTTAATTAAAGAACATAACATTACTTATCAATATAGAAAAGGAGAATAAGAAATGAATGATTGTATTTTTTGTAAAATAGTGAAAGGAGAAATTCCATCAAAAACAATTTATGAAAACGAAGAAATAAAAGTAATGATGGATATTAATCCAGAAACAAATGGTCACTTATTATTAATACCAAAAAAACATTATGAAAACATATTTGATATGGATGAAAAACTAATTATGGACATGATAAAAATTATCAAAACAAAACTATATCCCCTAGTATCAGAAAAACTAGGATGTGAAGGTATGACCATATGTCAAAATAATTTATTAGGTCAAGATGTAAAACATTTTCATATTCATTTAATACCAAGATATCCAGAGGATAAAATGACTTTTTTTACAAATAAAGAAATTATAAAAGAACTAGAAGAAGTCTATGCTAAGTTAACAGAAAAGTAAAAAGAAGATCAATAGATATCAAAACGAATAACGAAATACTCAAACCCTTGGGTATTTTTTTTATAATTTTATTTTCTAATGGCAATATCACATAAACAAATAAAAGTGATGCAAAAGACCAAATAAGACTCATTCCTAAAGAAATATAAGGACCTAAATGAAACTTTTGATCACTATAATCCCAAAACACTTTATGAAACAGCTTCTCTATCAAAATACCACCTAACCATTCTAAAAGTGACAACAAGAAAAACACCGTAATAAATAAAAGAACTGTTTTCCGAAGTTTAGAAATAGATAATTTACGAAAAATTTTATGACTAACAAAAGTAATAATAACTGCTCCTAATCCATAAACAGGAATCCAAGGACCAAATAAAATACCATTATTCATTCCATGAAAAAGAAAGGTTTTTAAACCAGTCTCCAATAAAAAACCTAAAAAAGAATTAATAAAAAATATATTTAAATAATAGTACATCGTATCACCCACTATTATTATGACCAAAAAAAGATAAGAATATGAATTCTTACCTATTTTATTAATAACACATTGTGCCACCTAAAATAATAGCTAATAAGATATATAAGACAATAATAATTAGAAAACTATTATTTCTTCTAGGACAAGCATTATTCTCAGGACAAGACATTAAAACACCTCCTTATACACAAGCACCTAAGATAATAACTAAAAGAATGAACAATACTAATATAATTGCTGAAGACGAAATATAATTACCCATATCTTTTCCTCCTTTTTTTATGCTTTCATAGTATTCTATGGTAAAACCAAAAATTGTGTGATTATATCTAGTAATTTATTGCACGAAATTATTTTTTTTGCTATGATATTGTTGGAATTGGAGGAAAAGGTATGAATAAAAATGCAAAAAAAGGTCTTTGTACGCTAGCAGTTGCTACTCTTTTATTAACTGGATGTGGAAAAGAAGCAAAGCTAGATGATGACAAAACTGCTGTAAAATTAGATGGAATTAAAATAACTGCAACAGACTATTATAATGAAATTAAAGAGACAAATATTTCAAAATTAGTAGAGATGATTGATCACCAATTATTTGATGAAGAATATCCTGCAACTGATGAAGAAGATGAAGATGTAAAGAGTCAAATCGATCAAATCAAAGAATCTTATAGTGATGAAGCAACATTTAACAGTGTAATCCAACAATATTTTGGAGTATCAACAGAAGATGAATTAGAAGATTTACTTCGTCTAGAATATAAGAGGAATGAAGCAGTTGTTGATCATATTGAAGATGACTTAACAAAAGAAGAAATAGAAAAGTATTATGATGAAAATATCATTGGAGATATCAAAGCAAGTCACATTTTAATTACACCTGATACAACAGAAGATGCATCTAGTGAAGAACAACAAGAAGCAGAAGAAAAAGCATTAAGAAAAGCCAATAGAATTGTGGAAAAGTTAGATAACGGAGAAGATTTTGCAGAACTTGCAAAACAATACTCAGACGATGAAGCAACAAAAGATAATGGTGGAGATTTAGGATATTTTAATACCGATGACATGGATGAAAATTTCATGGATGCTGTAAAAGAATTAAAGAAAAATGAATATACAGGAAACCCTGTAAAAACAGAATACGGTTATCATATTATTCTAAAAACAGACCAAAAAGATAAACCAAAACTAAAGAAAGTTAGAAGTCAAGTAAAAGAAGATCTAGCAAATGAAAAATTAGATAACGATTCCACTCTTCATTATCAAACATTAATGGATATCAGAGAAGAAAAAGGTATCAAATGGAATGATGATGAACTAAAAAAACAATATGAAGAATATATGGATCAGTTACTAGATAGTGCTGGAACAAATTAAAAAAAAGTAGTCAATACCAAAGTATTGGCTATTTTTTTTTAGATAATTATGATAAACTGAAACCAGGAGGAATTGAGTAATGAAAAAAATGATATTTGGTCTCCTAATGGTTATAACATTAGGAATATTTTCTACAACAACAGTATCTGCAGAACCAGAAACAGGCTGGAACCCACCAATCGTAAGAGGTACCATCGTCATTAACTGGAGAGACTATAAAGATCACTCTAATATAAGACCAGAAGAAATCACGATTGGACTAACAAATAGTAATACAGGAGAAATAATTAAAACAACTATTAAAGAAAGTGAATCAAAAGTAGAAGAAAGAGACGGTGCAACTACTCAATGGCGTTACAACATACTATTACCAAAAGATAGTCATGATGATGACGTAAGATATACTTTTGCCAGTGCTGACGTTAAAAGTCCCTATTTCCTTAGAAGTAACTTTGGTTGGCTTGGTGATGTAAATGCCGACGGTGGAGAAGAAATTGAAATATTTATAGAAAGTAGTATTTCAAAATATATTACTTATACAGAACACTGGGATGACGATAATAGAAGAGATAGTGGAAGAATATGTGGCTTAGAAATGAACCCTTTAAACAATCCCCTAGAAGAAAGACAAGTATTAACTTGTAGTGAAAAAGAAAATACTTACATAGATGATAATACTTGTAGTTTAGAAGTCTATATTCCATATCCTTATCCATTCGATGAAACAGGAGCTCCTACTTGGAATAACCCAACACAGTTCTCATATAACATTATAGACCGCCTAGATAATTATGACTATGATATTAAAGTAGATGAAATAGGAAATATTGATGTTTATATTTTCCACGATCCCTATAGAATAGAGGATTCAAAAGTAGAAGTAATCTGGAATGATAGTAACAACAAAAACAAAAAACGACCTGATAGATTATCAATCGATGTTTATAATCATGATAGAAAAGAACACACAATGACAGTATCAAAAGATAATAACTGGCAAAATATTGTTACAAAATTATACGAAAACTTTAGTGAAGGAATTATAAAAAGTAATTATTCACTAAAAGTATCAAATACAGACGATTATGAATATATAGTAACAGGAAATACAAAGGAAGGATTTATTATAACTGCAAATTATATTGGAAAAGAAAATAGCAAAACATCAACAAACAACAAAATAGAAAACCCTGCTACTTCTGATATGATAATGATATATACCATAATCACAATCATTGGTATCACAGGACTAAGTATGATAACTTATCACTTTACAAGACAAAAATAAAAATGCCCCAGGCATTTTTATTTTGTCTTAAATATTACTGTCTTCTTATCCTGATAAAGTAACTGATAAGAATCACTATCTTTTAAATAAGTACTAAGACCACTCTTTCTAGGAATGACAAAGTAATCAAACTGATACTTATCTATTAAAGAAGAATATCCATAATCAAGTCTAGATATCGTTAAATAATCTTGATAATTATACTTAGAATATAAATCTGCCCTACCATCCACAAAGACAGGAATATCTTGATAGATAAGATAAGCACCATAATCATAATAATTAAATAATCGTTTTGGCTTTTCTTCTTTTAAAACCTCAATACAATCATCCTGTAACGTCTTCTTAGAAATTACTTTAGAATAAGAAAAACTACTTCCAAAAATAAAAAGAAACAAACAAGAACAAAGAACAAGTAATAAACAAGTATGAGAATCTAATTTTCTCTTAGGTATATAGTAAAAGATAAAGAAAGTATAAGCAAGATAACTAAAAAACCAAAACCGAATACTCTTAAGTCCTAAATATAAAAATACTAAGTAAATAACCGCATCCAATAGACGTATTTTCTTTTTACTAAAAATCATAATAATTAAAACAACAAGACTAAAGAAATAATAAATATAATGTGTTGGTATATTTAAATTACTAGGTTGCCATTCTGAAATAGAAGATAACATCAAGGTATCAGCCATATTTTGGTATGGATATAATAACATCTTTACACCATGAGGATTAATAACAAGAACAAAAATAGATAATAGCCCAACAACAAGATAAGTAAGTATTTGCTTCCTAGATAATCTCTTTGCTTCTATTTTAGAAAAAGAAAACTGTACCAAACCTACCAATAAAAATAAGAAACAAAATAAATAGACAAGATTAGAAGATCCCCCATGTACATTAACCCAAATAAGACTAATTAGAGGTAAAAAATAAATTCTCTTAGAATCAGGATGATAAAAATAATAAAACAACAAATATAAAGTAATTGCTAATAATAAATAACTAAGCAAATGAGGTCTACCACTAAGTCCTATAAAAATAAGCATATAAAAACTAGTCCAAAATAAAGCAAAAGGAATATTTTTTAAATATTCTTTTCTTTGCACCCAAAACAAACAGAATAACAACACTACACAAATTCCAAAAACATAAATAAATAAATGATAAGAATGAAAAACAGTAAATAATAAATAAATAAGTACTTCAAATAACCACTCATGAGACATCCAACTCTTACCAATAACACTCCAAGAAAAAATATCATGAGTTAAAATAGTAGAATGTTCTACCATATACTCTCCTGCTTTAAAATGCCAAAAATAGTCGATATCCATCTTCAAAAAAATCATTAAAAATAAAGAAAAAGAAAACAAGAAAAAACAAAAACAAAGTAATAACCGATGTCTTTTAAAAAAATCTTTAATCTTCATAATATAATCCCTTCTGATATAATTTTTCTTTAATCTTTAATTCTAACTCACGTCCAGAATACTTCCTACTATATTTACGATATAACTTATCATACTCTCTCTTACGAATATCACTAGTATCTAAAAAGTCTAAACCACTAATTACTTCATTAACAATTCCTTGATCATACCCTAATTGTACTAAGTCATTTAAAATCTTCTGTTTTAATACTGCCCCACCTCTAGTACGATTACTCTTAATTAACCTGTTAGCAACTTTCGTAATTTTTTCTACTTGTTCTTCTTTTGTAAATACTTCTAACTCTTCCGAAATAATATCAAAACTTACACCCTTAGCTAACAATTCTTTTCTTAACTTCTCTGGTCCTTTAGAAGTAGTAATCATTTGATTATTAAGGTATGCTTTCGCAAAACTTCGATCATTTAAATACCCTTGCAAAGTAAGTTTATCAATTGCTTTATCAATAGACTCCCTAGGATACTCTCTCTTTAACAAAAACTCTTTCAAATCGTGCGTAGACTTAAATCTACTTTTTAAAGATTTTAATGCTGTATAATAAACATCATACTCATAATTAGCTTGTAATATCTCATCTAACATTTTTTGGTCAATAGACTTCTTTAATAATAATTCATACTTTAAAATAACTTCTTCATATAAAACCATACTAGTTCCAGATTCTAATTCTATCTCATACTGACCATTTCTTTTCTTCTTATACTTTAATATTTTCATAGCATTCACCTAAAAATATTATAACATAAGAAAAGAAGAAAATATTACTTCTCTTCTCTTTTAATCTCAATAAGTCCTTCTGTAATCTCTTCTAAAGCTCTACCAATATTTTTTGTACTCTTATAATCAGCTTCAGGCATCTGTAAATGTCCTGTCTTCGCAATCTCTTTACTACGTCTTGCCGCTATATGTACTAATTCATACTTAGAACTAACGATATTAAGTAATTTATCAATAGAAGGATAAATCATTCGTATCACACTCCCTAGTATTAGCATAAAACACAATAAGTAAATAATCAAGGAAGCTGACAAAATTAGACACATTAAATTATCTAAATAGCAGGAGACCCTACAAAAGAATCTTGATGAGTTTGAAAATATAAAAGTAAAACAGTACCAGCAAGTAAAAAAGAACTACCAAATAATTTAATAGAATAAAGCTTCTTTTCTTCTACACTAGCCATTTGATATCTTTGATAATTTCTAAGGAAAAATAAATATAAATAAAAAAAGTAACAGTTAAAGTCAAAGTAAAAATATAATTAGCTTCCTCTTTATAACAATTTTGATGATTTTTTAAAAACAATTCCTGATCACATGTACCCTTAATATTTAAAAAAGATAAAATGATAAACAGGGCCCATAAGAAATCTTCAAACTTCAACAAAAAAATCTCATGCTCTATATTCATAATAAAATATATTAACAAAATTTAAATTTAATACAAAAAAGCAAAGAGTTCATAGTTTTAATCAAATATTTCCTTTCCAAGATCTTCTCCCCAATCATAGGATTCGACATTACCTTTTTTATTATTAGGTAGTTTTTCAAACATCTCGAGTCTTTCTTCGAAAGTTAAATGCTTCTTCTTTGGTTTTAAAATAACAATTACATTCATAGAATCACCCAACCTATTGATATACATAATATATACGTCTGTCAACAAAAAAGCAAGCAAAACTGCTTGCTTAACAACATCTTATCTAAACTGAGAACAAGAACCGCATTGAACATTACTAACAACATTCTCTTCAGAACATGTATATTGTGGACGATAAGTATGTCTAAATACGTGATGATTAATTATTCTAGTATGGATAGGACAAACATGTGGAACATCGTGAACAATTGTCTTATGAATACATTTTTGTTGTACTCCTTCTTGAACAGGACAACCACAACCAGAAGACATATTCATGTTCATATTCATACCCATAGGATTCATACTTCCCATATCTTTATTCATATTAATATCAACATTCATGTCATTATCCACTACATTATTATTACCCATAACAGTAGAATCAAAGTCAAAATTATTTTGATCAAACATTCTAACTACCTCCTATATTTTATAATATGGTAAGAGTAATAGGAAGAAAACGACAAATGCCCAAAAATAAAATAAGTATAGAAAAAAGAACAACAATTTGTTGTTCCAATTAAAAAGGTAATTTCATATTTCCATTAGAAAACTGCTTCATCATTTTCTTCATCTGATCAAATTGTTGTAGTAGTTTATTAACTTCTTGAACAGAAGTTCCACTACCCTTCGCTATTCTAGTCTTACGACTTGCCTTAATAATATCTGGATTACGTCTTTCCTTAGGAGTCATCGATAAAACAATTGCTTCGATATGAGCCATTTGTTTAGGATCAATCTTAACATTATTAAGTCCCATTTTCTTTGCCCCAGGAATTAATTTTAATAAATTCTCTAATGGTCCAAGCTTTTTCATTTGTTTCATTGTCGATAAAAAGTCTTCCAAATCAAACTTACCTTGTTGCATTCTACGAGCAGTCTTCTCTGCTTCTTTTTCATCAATCGCATCCGTTGCTTTCTCAACCAAAGAAACAATATCACCCATACCTAAAATACGACCAGCCATACGTTCTGGATCAAAAGAATCAAGGCCATCTAACTTTTCAGAAACACCAATAAATTTAATAGGTACATGCGTCAAATGACGAACAGAAAGTGCAACTCCACCTCTAGTATCACCATCTAATTTTGTAAGAATAACTCCCGTAAGAGGTAATTTATCATGAAAACCTGTAATAACATTAATAGCATCTTGTCCCATCATCGCATCAATAACTAATAAAATTTCATCAGGACTTACTTCTGTTCTAATATTTTCTAACTCGTCCATTAACCCTTCATCAATATGCAAACGTCCTGCTGTATCGATTAAGACATAATCATAACCATGTTCCTTCGCATAACTAACTGCATTTTTAGAAATTTCTATAGGATTTCCTTTACCTTCCTCATAAACTTCAATATTTAATTGTTTTCCAATCTGTTTTAACTGATCAATTGCCGCTGGACGATAAACATCACAAGCAACAAGTAATGGTTTTTTAGCATGTTTTTTTCTTAAGAAATTAGCAAGCTTTCCAATCGTAGTAGTTTTACCAGATCCTTGAAGACCAACTAACATCAAAATAGCAGGATTACCCTTTAAACAAATATCAGCTTGTTCTCCACCAAGTAATTCTGTAAGTTCATCTTTAACAATCTTAACAAATAAATCACCTGGATTAATACTGCTAGCAACTTCTTCCCCAAGTGCTTTTTCTTTTACATTATTCGTAAACTCTTTTACTACTTTATAGTTAACATCTGCCTCTAATAAAGCAAGACGAATCTCTCTCATCATATCAGAGATATTATCTTCTGTAATTTTTCCATATCCTTTAATTTTATGAATCGCATTTTGTAAACGATCTCCTAAACTTTCAAACATATTTAATCACCTAGTAATTATTATACAAAAAAATTAAAAACTAGTAAACGAAAAAAGCAGGAAACCCTGCTTATTCTAACATATCATTTGGAGTAATAGATACTAACGGAGTCCCACTTGGCACAACCTCCGTAAACGTTGGTTCAGAACTCTCTACTTTAGGAGTATCATCTAACTCTAAACTAGGAGTACTAGTATCTCTACCTAATTCCATACTGGAATCTAACTCTGGAAAACCAGCAGTTGAATTATCTGTAAAATCAACAAGTGGCTTACTAGGATGACCATCACTAGTACCTAATTGATTCATAGATAAATCTGTAGGAATACTTGGTTTATCCACAATATTAATTAATCCCTCTGGAGGAGTAACATCATCTACTCTATTATCTAAATTAGAAACTGTAGTAGCTTGCCTACTCGTATCAACAGTAGAACGAGTATTAGTAGGACTACTATTATTATGACCATTCCAGATTCTAACAACATCAGCATTTCCACTCCATGGTGCAGGATCAGGCATCTGTAATTTACAAATCAAAGGAATCTTAAATGCCATACCAAATCCTAAACAAGTACCAGACTGTAATGTTTTTTGTTTTTCCACAATCTCATCACTAATATTAGGTACCATTTTACGTATATAATCAACATCGGTTGGGTGATTCATCTTAAAGATTAAGAAATTAGAACACTGTGAAATAACGGTATCAGATAATTCTACTGGACGTTGTGAAATAAGTCCAAGTAACACTCCATATTTACGACCCTCTTTAGCGATACGTTCAAAAATATTATACCCAATTAAGAAGCGGTCAGTATCATTTTGAATATAACGATGTGCTTCTTCAACAACGATATGAAATGGAATACTTGCTCTATCTTTAAGACCCTTAGCAAATTCAAAAACAAGTCTAGAATAAATCTTCGTAATTACTTTCGCAAAATCATCATCTACATCATCCAAGTTAAAGTTAACCAACTGATATTTACGACCATCATGAATAAGTAAAGAAGATAAATAACTTTCTAATGATACATATTCATTAACATCAAAATACTTAGCATAATCTCCAACAATCAAAGAATGAAGACGAACTCTTATCGTTACTGCATCCCCATAAGTATTTTCATTTCTAAGCCATCCTTCACTAATCAAAGTAAAGTTAAGTGCTTTTTCTAACGTATCTAAAGTATAAAAAACTCCACCCTGCGGTTCATAATTATCATACTCATTCTTAATAAAAGAAGAAACATACTCAGTAAGTAATACACTCTCAGAAAATTGTCCTTGTGAATCAATCAAGAAACACTCACGAAATTTTCTTGTATAACCAATACCTTGTACAGGTGCTTCCAAATTAAACTGAGGAGTAGAACAACTTGCTAAAATAGAAAAGATTTCATTTCTCTTATTAGGAGATGTCTCATTGGTATATAAAATAGTCATAATTGCTTTCGCAATCAAATGGTTTTTATAGTTATTCGCATCCATATCTGTTTGTGAAAATATAAGTGCTAACTTCAACATTCTCTCAATAATTGGTAACTGTGAATGATTGGTAGCCTGTAACAATAAAGCCAAATCACTAGCATTAAGTAACCAAATAGGTAAACGTAACTTCTCTCCTATACCATCTGTTTCATTCGTAGTAATAAAACGATAATGATAATTAGGATTAATAGAATTTAAATTACTAAAAGCATTATAATATTCACCAGAAGAATCAAAAAGTAAAATATTTGCTTTATATGGAAAAAGTCTTTCATCATGAAACATATTTTGAAAAAGACGAGATACTCCACAAGATTTACCAGATCCACTATTACCAAAAATAGCGAAGTGATTACTAAAGAAATTATTAACATCTAAGTAAACAGGAAAATCATTATAGAAAGGACTAACTCCAAATCTCATATACCCTTCTTTATCTTCTCCAACAATCATTGGTATTTCACTTTGATCAATAACTCTGATAGTAGCATCCAAAGAAGGTTTACGAATCGTACCTCCAATTAATCTACCATTAACAATTTCTCCTAAAAATCTAGCTTTAACAATATCCTTATCTAAATCATCTACTTCTCCTAAGACCTTTTTATCTTTATCCTCAAAAATAAGATGCAAGTTCATTAAATTAATAGCCAAATGCTCTGCATCTTTTAAACGAATATTTGCAGAATGATCACTAATATAAACAATTCTATCAAACATAATAATTCCCCTCTATTCTACTTTCCTATCATATATTAAATTATAACTTCTTTTTACTAGTTTTACAAGAAAAAAAAGAACAATTACTGTTCTCTCTACATAACATAACTAGTTACTCCTACTAACATAGTATTTCTAATATAATAAAGCTCATCACATTTTTAGAAAGGTTTTAGTATAAGAAAATCACATTTTTAGAAGGAATTTCGACATGTTTTATCACATTTTCCGAAAAAAAAGAACATTACTATTCAATAATGCTCTCTATTTGTCTTTTTACTTCTTCTAAAGAATTACAAGTTAATACTTCTTCTAATTTCTTCTTCTTTTGATATAACTGTAATATTTCTTCATACTCTTCTAACTTCTTCGTAACAATATGTACTTGTCTAAAAATAGCATTACGACTAACTTGATAATTTTCTGCCATCTCACCTAAACTTAGATTAAGAAAATAATAATCTTCAAAATACTTTTTTTGTTTATCAGTAAGAAGTCCTCCATATAAATCATATAATTCTCCATAATATACAAACTCTTCCATTAACGAACTCCTAAATACATAATAATATCTAAAGCAAGTAGAACTACTCCTATTACTAAATAAAGAATAGTTGCTAACTTCCTACGATAAATAATTTGATTATTATATGCCATGACAAGTAAAGTAATTCCTAAAAAGAATTGAAACCAATAAATCATACTAGAATCAAATAAATACCAAATAAATAACCCTATCGTAAAAAAAGTTAAGAATAACTGAATATTAACAAATAAAATATTAAATCTAGTAATCTGTCTAGGCTCTTCTTTTTTCTTTTTTTCCTTCTTCATATTACACCATATCCTTAAATAATCCATAGATATATTTTTCAATATCAAAGACTTGTAAATCTTCTTTAGCTTCTCCAAAACCAATAAACTTAACTGGTAATCCAACTTGTTCCTTAATAGCTAAAACAATACCACCTTTCGCAGTACCATCTAACTTCGTAAGAACAATTCCTGTAACATTGGTAATTTCTTGAAAAGCTTTTGCTTGACTAATACCATTTTGACCAGTAGTGGCATCAATCACTAATAGAGTTTCATGAGGAGCCCCTGGAATAATATTAGCAATTACTTTATTAATTTTTTCTAACTCTTTCATTAGATTAACTTTATTTTGAAGTCTTCCAGCAGTATCCACTAAAACAACATCATAACCTTCATCCTTAGCCATTTGACATCCATCATAACAAACACTAGCAGGATCACTTCCTTCTTCTTTACCATAGAATCCAACTCCTACTTTTTCACTCCAAAGACGAAGTTGTTCAACAGCTCCTGCACGGAAAGTATCAGCACCTACTAATAATACTTTCTTTCCTTCCTGTTTCATTCTCCAAGCAATCTTCGCAATAGTAGTAGTCTTCCCTACTCCATTGACACCAACAAATAAAATAACAGTAGGTCCATCTTCTTGATACTCTATCTTACTAGATAACACTTCATCATTAACATAAATAATGAAAAGCTCATCGACAATCATTTCTTTTAATAACTCAGGATCACTAATCTTCTCTTTCAAAACTCTATCTCTTAATCGATCCATAAAATCCATGACAGTAGAAACCCCAATATCAGCCATAATAAGTATTTCTTCTAACTCATCAAAATACTCATCATTAATAACTCGATACTTATTTGTCAAATCCTGTAGACGAGACACAAAACCCTCTCTAGATTTAGTAAGTCCCTTCTCATATACTTTAACCTCTTCTTGTTCTTCCTTTTTAACAACGTCTTCTTCTTTAGAAGAAAACATATTCTTAATTTTATTAAATAATCCCATAATAATCACCACTCTTATTTTAGCATAGAACCGTATAAAATTGTAGACAAAAAGATGATTTTATAGTATAATTTGATAGTCAGCTTTATTCTTATAAAATTAATACAGAAAGGAGATTTTATGGAAAAACCTAAAGAGACACAGATCGTTGTTTTAGGTGGTCTTGGAGAAGTCGGAAAAAATATGTATTGTGTAATGCATAACGACGCAATTGTAATTATTGATGCCGGTGTTAGTTTCCCAGAAAGTGAACTTATGGGAATTGATTACGTTTTACCTGATTTTACGTTTCTAAAAGAAAATGAAGATAAAATTAAAGCTCTTTTAATTACTCATGGTCATGAAGATCATATTGGAGGAATTCCTTTTCTTTTACAAAGTATTAATATTCCTGCTATCTATGCTCCAAACCATGCCAAAGAGTTGATTGCAGTTAAATTACAAGATAAAAATATTAGATACGATAATTTATTTGTATATACAGATAAAACAAAATTAAAGTTTAAAGAAATCGAGGTAGAATTCTTTAGAATTACTCACTCTATTCCAGATTCTCATGGAATAAGTATTAAAACACCTGATGGTAGAGTTGTCACAACTGGTGACTATAAATTCGATCTTACTCCAATTGGTCCAATGGCTGATTTATATAAAATGGCATCACTTGGAGAACAAGGTGTAGATTTATTAATTGGAGATTCTACTAACGCACTAAACGAAGGCTTTTCAACAAGTGAATCCGTAGTAGATGAAACACTAGGAGAAATGTTTGATAAATGTAAAAACAATCGTATCATTATCGCAACATTCGCATCAAATATTTATCGTGTAAAACACATATTCGAGACTTGCTACAAACACAATAGAAAAATATGTATTTTTGGTCGTAGTATGGAAAATAACATTAATATATCTTTAAATGCTGGATATATTAACCACAAAGAATTATTAATTTCTGCAGAAGAAGCAAATAACTTAAAACCTGGAGAAGTAACAATTCTATGTACCGGAAGTCAAGGAGAACCACTAGCGGCTCTATCTAGAATTTCAAATGGTACACATAAACAAATCAAACTAAGACCAGATGATGTAGTAATATTCTCATCAAGTGCTATACCAGGAAATGCCCTAAGTATTTCTAAGACCATCAATAAATTATATTTAAAAGGTGTAAAAGTATATACCAATTCTTCTCTTGCTGACCTACATACATCAGGTCATGCCAATGAAGAAGAAATTAAATTAATGATTCGCTTGTTAAAACCAAAATACATAATGCCATTCCATGGAGACTATAGAATGTTAAAACGTCAAGCAGATATTGGAATTAGTTGTGGTATACCAAAAGAAAATACATTTATACTAAAAAATGGAGATAGCTTAATTCTAAAAGATCACGTAATAACAAGAGGAAAAAGTATGCCTGGAGCTGACGTTTACGTAGATGGAAATAGAATTGGAGAAATTGGTAGTGCCGTAATTAAAGATAGAAAAATCATGGCAAACGATGGTATCCTAGTCGTAATTATCAACGTAAATATGAAAAAACGAGAATTATTAATCAAACCAAATATTACGACAAGAGGTTTTGTACTAATCAATGAAAACGAAGAATTAATTCACAAGATTGAAGATAAAGCAGAAACAATTATCAAAGAAAAATTAAAATTACCTAAAACAACATTCCAATCATTAAAAAGTGATATAACTGAAGAATTATATCCATTTATTAATGAATTAACAGGTAGAAAACCAATTATTCTACCAATCATTTTAGATATCAAAAAAGAAAAGTAGATTTCTACACTCGTAGTTATCTACTTTTTTATTCTAAAATTAATTCATATCTTACTTACTTTTTATAAAACATATAAAGAAAAGAAACTTAGATAAGAAAAAAACTTTGTGAAGAACAAAATCTTTTTCTGATGAAATAAATTTTAAAAAATGATGAAAAAAGTGAAAAAAGCATTTGTCAGGCGAATAAAAAGTCCTCGCAAATGCTTTTAAAATAAGGCTTTAAGGAAAAATGTCAGTCAGTGAGTAGTTCATACGGATTTTCACTAGTGCCTGTCCCTCGTGATACTAGTATTCCAGGCGCAAGTGAAACCGACGGACGCACGCCGTTCGTGTAGTGCACGAGGCTATCATCCAAACCACCATCATAATCCACGCAGAACCCGTAAGCGACGCTTTCATCGAAGAAGTAAGGAGAAAGCGACCACCAATCCTCCCCCGTGTATAGATAATAACTATCATCACTAAAATCTGCTCCTCCTGCCATATTTATTTCGTCCCTAGTAAGTAATGCTACTGGATAGGTTAGTTTTCCATTACCATTCTCATTACTTACTGTGAATGAGTCAGCTAAGCTTGGACACTCTGTACTCGGGGTATTTCCATCCCTTCTTCCAGTTGGTCCAAAAATTAAATATCCTAAATATCCTGTTCCTGAATAATCTTTATCCCAACTATTTAACTCATAGATACTTCTATCATTACACCATACGGTATCTTCTAAATATTTTGTATATTCTGTCATATTATTACTATACCAATTATCAATAGTTGTCTTGATGGTGGAATCTGTTTTATTAGTAGTAAGCATTTCATTTAGTGCTCCACTAATATTTACTCCGTTACTTAAGGTCATGTAATAAATGTTTTCAAAACCTCCTGTATAGTGAACATAATAGACCGTACTACAAGTAGCACTATTTGACATACAGGTATATCTATGTCCATTTCCTATGATACTTGTTTTATCACTACTCCAATTGATTGGATTACTTTCTACGGTATCTACTAAAGTATAACTACTTCCATTCCATTCTACATCATTCCCATAAATCCATGGATTTATCGATGCTATCAGACTATCATAAGTTTCTCCATTTGTCATATTTACTATACCCATAGAACTAGTAAAAGCAGAATCTACATAATATACTTTGCTACAGCTTGTTATGCTATCCGATCTACAGGTATACTTTCCTTCTAGATTTTGATAATTATCACTCCAACTATACTGAACTGGATTTACTAATGTATAAATGCCATTACTATAAGTAACAGAGTCGGCATAATAGTAATTCGTACTAGCCATTCCTGAGATATAAGATTTTGTTTTTCCTACATAAGTATACCAATAATTAGATCCTATAAAATCAGTATCATATTCATATCTTGTACCTACCATATATCCTACATCTGCAGGGGATACACGATCTTGATTAAATTTGCTTTCTCCTATTTGAGAAGCTTCTCCGGTATTATCACAGTAACCATTAGAGTCTGGCACTCCATCATAGATTAATTTTGTTCCTCCAGTTTCTGTTGTTCTTACTATCTTCCAACAGAATTCTCCAAACTTAACGTGATTATTATCCACATCTCCTCTAAAATACATAATTGGGTATTCATTATTTTCTGTCCCAGCTCGAATGTAGACTCCTTTTCCGTTGGTATCAGAAGATTCATCGCCGAAGTCTATCCCATTACTAGAGGAAACGAATTCACTTGATGTATTGTCCATCACTGCTTCTTCTTTCATAAAGTTGTATAGCGTTGGCACAACATACACATCACCATCCATTGTCTTTGTTGTAGATAACTTACTCCACTCTGCTTTGATTTCTACATTCTTCTCTGGCATTGTAAAATAGTCATTATTGATTTTTTCTACATCTTTGGTTGCAATTTCCCATCCATTAAACTCATATCCCTCACATACTGGAACAGTATCTGATATTTCTACTGTACTATAAACAGAATGCTGCTTACTGCCTGGTACATTACTAACACTACATCCCTCTGGAGCATTTCCATCATAAGTTACTTGATATTTATCTGAAAGAATTGGACTATCAGTAGTAGTTACATCTTCTTCTTCTTTTTCTATCTTACTAACTACTTGGGTGCTTTCATTCGTTGGATAAATTCCTCCCTGTCCAACAAACTCATCTTTAAGTTTTAATTTCATAGTCAAACTAGCTTCTCTTCCTGATGCTAGATTATCTAAAGTCCAAATGATCTTTTGTCTACCATCTTCTTCTGTTACCTCTACTTTACCTGTAGTTACTTTAATATCATCAATACTTTCTAAAGTAAAATTCTCATTATCTATATAATCAATAATTTGGTAGGTATCATAGGTAACAGGCGCAACACTGGCATCAAATAAGACATTATTTAAAGTTTCCATATCAGCTAAGAATTGATTATCACTAATTTCTTTAATAGGAGACAAGATAGTATCTCCCATTTCAT
>CAJLUG010000002.1 GCA_905209745.1 uncultured Mycoplasma sp. | reverse complement strand
AAGGAAAATGGCAAATCATCTGTAACGATAAAGTATTTAATGATGGTGTTGCTGTTGCATTCTTCTATACAGATAATGAAATCGTAACATCTTACACAGGAGCATATAGAGAAACAAATAATATCGGCTTAATCACAGAAGTAAAAAATAACCGTACATTAGTAACAATCGACGGAGTATCTGCACTTAAAAAATATGCGAACTGGATTAATACAACCCCAGCACAATTAAAAGGACAAAATCTTTTAGTAGCATCTATTACTCGTCCATTAGGAGTAAAAGATCCACTTGGAAACTTAACAGTAATCCGTCACCCAATGTTTGGTAACGATGAAGGAACAAGAACAACATCTGATGATACAATCACATTAGGAAACAAAGCCGTTCCAGGAACAGCAATTATTCAATTAGAAGCAACAGTAGATGAATTAATTGATTCTACTGGAAATACACTAAAAGATGTTAAAAAACAATTATACACAGAACCAGCTGCATACTTCCTAGTACACTGCGGTGGAAGAAAATTAGGAATTGGAGATCGTATTGGAGAAGTACATAAACAACTAGTAAAAGAAGCAAAAGGAGTACCATTTATTACAATCTTCACATTCGGTGAATATGGATATGATGAACACTCAGCTAATATCTGTGGAGGATTAATGTTATCATTTACTGCATTTGGTAAAAATTAGGAGGTAATATGAAAAATTTAGTAAATGGAAAGGATATGGATGCCAGTAACAATCAAGTAATTGAGGTAACAAATCCTGCAACCAATGAATTTATTGATACAGTACCAAATTCTACAGAACAAGATGTAGACATGGCGGTACGTGCAGCAGTAGTTGCACAAAAGAAATGGGCAGAAGTACCTCTACATGAACGTGGACGTATCCTAGAAAAGTTTGTTGATTTAGTAGAAAGAGATAAAGAAGATCTCGCAACAACATTATGCAAAGAAACAGGAAAACCAATTACTGAGGCAAGAGCTGAAATTGGTAATACTAGAAATTTTGTATATGCTTATGTAGAAAGAGCAACACACTTATATGGAATCAATATTCCAACAGGAAACGAACCAGGACAAGAAAAAACAATTCAGTTTACAATTCGCCAACCATTAGGCGTAGTTGCCTGCATTATACCATTTAACTTTCCTTGTGACCTATTTGGTCAAAAAGTACCTAGTGCTTTAATCATGGGAAATGCAGTAATTGTAAAACCATCAACATATAATCCATTAACATTACATAAATACTGTTTATTATTAAAAGAAGCAGGAGTACCAGATGGCGTAATAAGTTGTCTATCTGGAGATGGACCAATTGTTGGTCAAGCACTAGCAAGACATAAAGGTGTTCATCTAGTAAGTGTTACCGGATCAACTGCTGTTGGTATGGAAACAATGGGAACAGCTAGTAAAAACTTAACTCACGTAATGTTAGAGTTAGGTGGAAATGATGCTTTTATCTTAGATAAAGATGGAGATTTAGATTTAGCAATCGAAGAAATGGTTTGGGGAAGACTTTATAATACCGGACAAGTTTGCTGTGCTAGTAAAAGATTCTTAGTACATAACGACATAAAAGAAGAATTTACACGTCGTGTAATAGAAAAGATTAGTACAATGAGAATTGGAAATCCAATGGATGAATCAACTCAAATTGGTTGTCTAATCAACGAAAGAGCAGCTCGTCGTGTAGAAGAACAAGTAAATACTACAATATCTCAAGGAGCAAAACTAGTATTTGGTGGTCGCCGAAATGGAGCTTATTATGAGCCAGCAGTACTAACTAATGTAACAAGAGATATGGATATTATGAAAGATATGGAAGTATTTGGTCCCGTAATTCCAATTTGTGGATTTGATACAATAGAAGAAGCAATCGATATTGCGAACCAATCAAGTTTTGGACTTTGTGGAAATATCATTACCAAAGATATGAACAATGCTTTCAAAGTAGCTGAAAAATTAGAAGTAGGTGGAGCAGTAATCAATGGAGCTAGCTTCTTCCGTTCTGCAGAAATGCCATTTGGTGGGTGGAAACATTCTGGAATTGGTAATGAAGGAATCGCTACTACATTACAAGAAATGTCTAGAATTAAAACAATAGTACTAAAAAATGTATTAAAATAATAATGAAGTCACCCTTTGGGTGATTTTATTTTGGTAAAAACTTTTTTCCTATCAGAATATAGTGTATAATAAAGAAGAATAAAAAATTCTAAAGGAGTATCTATGGAGCCAAGAAATAAATTGAAAAAGAAAGGGAAAAAGAACCTAAAAAAACACTATGCTATTTTTATGGTTACTTGTTTAATCGCGGCCTTAATTGGTACCGAATTTTTAGGTTCTACAATTATTACCAATATTCAGTCGTTTCCAGAAGCAGTAATTGAAAAATCAGAAGCTGCAAATACTGCCATCGAAGAAGCCCTAAAAGGAAAATCCAAAGAAAGTAAAGAAATAACAAATGAATTAAAAAAAGAAATTATAAAAAACGACCAAAATAATAAAGATAAAGTACTAGGACGCAGTAGAGGTGTTTTTGCCATGCTAGTAAATGGAATCTCTACGGGATCTATCTACGTTACTTTTATTACAGGAATGAACTCTATCATTGGTCATCCCAACGTCACCTCAATTATTTTAGTTGCCCTAAGTCTTTTATTAACTTTTCTAATATGGTTCTTTTTAGGAAATATGTACAAAGTTATTTCTAGAAGAATCTTTCTAGAAGGCCGTATTTATCAAAAGGTTCCAATGCAACGCTTTTTATTTTTATTACGTATAAAAAAATGGACAAAAACATCATGGACGATGTTTGTAACATCTGCTTTTTATAGTCTTTGGAGTTTAACGATTGTAGGCTTTGCCGTAAAAAGATACTCATACTTTTTAGTACCATATATTGTTGCGGAAAATCCCAATATAAAAACACTAGATGCCATTACATTATCTAGGAGAATGATGGCTGGGCACAAGTGGGAATGCTTTAAATTAGAGTTTTCCTATATTGGTTGGATGGTTTTAGGAATCGCAACCTTTGGAGTTACCGATATTTTATATACAAATCCTTATAAGATTGCTACCTTATGTGAATATTATACGAATTTGCGAAAACTAGCAAAAGAAAACAAAATCTTAGGAATTGAAAAACTAAACGATACCTATTTATATGAAAAAGCGGATAAAAATATCTTAGAAAAAGAATATGCCGATGTAATAGAGGCATTAGAAAAATCAAAAAAACCAATCGAAAAACTGCATGGCATCAAAGGTGTTTTAACAGACATTTTAGGAATATCAATAGAAGAGACCAAAGAAAGAGAAAGAGTAGAAAAAGAAGAAATAAAATTACAAAAACTAGATATTCTAAAGAATGCCTTACAGGGAAAAGAATATCCTATGAGATTATTCACAATTCCTGAAAAGTATCAAAGAAAGAAAATGGATACCATTAACTATATGAGAAGATATACAGTTTGGTCATTAATTATGCTCTTCTTTATTTTTGCATTCGTCGGTTGGTTTTGGGAAGTATTACTTCACATTATAGCGGATGGAGAATTTGTAAAAAGAGGCGTATTACATGGACCATGGTTACCAATCTATGGTTATGGGGGTATTTTGATATTAACCGTTCTAAAACAGTTTAGATCAAAGCCATTAGTCCAATTTATTACGATTATGATATTATGTGGAACTATTGAATATTGGGCATCTGTCTATTTAGAAGCCATATATGATGGTCAAAAATGGTGGGATTATACAGGTTATTTCCTAAATTTACACGGCAGAATCTGTGCAGAAGGATTATTAGTCTTTGGCTTAGGAGGCATTGCTGTTGTCTATATCGTAGCGCCATTATTAGATAATATCATTTGTAAAATCAACAAAAAAACATTAGTTACTGTTTGCTGTATTCTTGTCTTCTTATTTGTCTTAGATAATATCTATTCGAATAAGGTGCCTAATACAGGAAAAGGAATAACTAGTTATCAAGAAGAAATATCAATAAAAAATATAACTTAAACAAAAAAAGAAGGAAGGATACAACATGATTGCAATACTAATATCACCTATTTATATAATTATTAATTTTTATATTGCTAGATGGCTCCTTAGCTGGATGCAAGCCTGCAGCAAACATTTTAACAAAAGAAGTATAAGAGTATTGATAATTACCATCTATACTTTTTTTGCTAGTGCTCTAGTAATTGGTTTTATTTTACCACCATGTCCTTTAGAAAGAGTAATGAAACAGATTGGAAACTATTGGTTAGGTGTCTTACTATACGTTATATTAACCGTAGTAATTGCTGATTTTATTAGACTCGTTGCCAAGAAAAGCAAAAAAATTCCAGAAGAGTATTTAAAATCACGAAAAGTATTTGTAACTGCCGGAGCAATTTGTATTGTAATTATTTCTAGTATTAGTATTTGGGGTGTAATCAATGCTAGAATTATTCATACAACAAAATACGAAGTAACCATCAATAAAAAAGTGGAAAATATAAAAAATTTAAAAATAGCCTTAGTTGCTGATCTCCATATGGGCTACAATATTGGGACAAGGCACATCAAAAGAATGGTAGAAAAAATCAATAAAGAAAATCCTGATGTAGTAGTAATTGCTGGTGATATTTTTGATAATGAATATGAAGCCTTAGATAATCCAAAAGCCATAGTAAAAACACTAAAACAATTAGAAAGTAAATATGGCGTTTATGCAACCTATGGAAATCATGATATTAGTGAAAAGATTTTAGCCGGATTTACTTTCAGTAAAAAAGGTGAGAAAAAAGAAAGCGACATTAGAATGGATGAACTACTAGAAGATGCCAATATTACTTTGTTAAGAGATGAAGGAGTAGAAATAGAAGACAGCATCTATTTATATGGACGACCTGATTATCGTAGACCAGGAAGAGGCATTACAGAAAGAAAAACAGGAGAAGAAATTACAAAAGATATGAATAAAGAAAAACCAATCATCGTAATTGATCATGAACCAAACGAGTTAGAAGAACTTGCTGATGCTGGTGTAGATATGGACTTATGTGGACATACACATGATGGACAAATGTTCCCAGGAAATATAACGACTTCATTAATGTGGAAAAACTCCTATGGTTATATGAAAATAGATAATATGCATAATATTGTCACAAGTGGAGTAGGATTATTTGGCCCTAATATGAGAGTAGGTACGATTGCAGAAGTTGTAATAATCGACGTAAGTTTTAAATAAAGGAAGTGAAAAAATGAAAGAGACAATTATATATGACTCGTTAACTGGTAATACAAAAGAATTAGCAGAAACAATAAAAAAAGAAAGAAACAATGCATATTGTGAAAAAATAAGTGACAAACTAACAGAAGAAGTACGAAATGCCAATATTTTCTATATAGGAACTCCGATTATAAAAGGAATGCCAACAAAAAAAATAACAAGCTTTCTACAACAACTAGAAAATAAAAAAATCTTTCTCTTTTTTACAATGGGCTATGGGGGAAGTAAGGATTATTATAATACATTAAAAGAAAGAATAATAAAATTAATTCCAAAGACCAATCAAATCATAGGTACTTTTTGCTGTCAAGGAAAGATGCCAGAATCAGTAAAAGAAAGATATGTTGAGTTAATAAAAGAACATCCTGATGATAAACAAATACAAGTAAGTCTACAAAATTTTGAAGAAGCTAAAACTCATCCAAATAATCAAGATAAAGAAAATTTGATCAAAGAAATTAATAAAATTAGCTTGACCTAAAGTCAACTTTAAGTGATAAAATGAAGACGAAAGGAGAAGATAATATGGAAAAAGCCAAAGTATATTTTATTAAAGATATTACCAAAGAAAACATTATCAAAGCATATGAATCACTAGGTAAAAAATTACCTGGAAAAGTAGCAGTAAAAATGCATTCTGGAGAAAAAGGAAATCAAAACTACCTAAGACCAGAATTTGTAAAAGACATGGTAAACTATGTAAATGGTACCGTAGTAGAGTGTAATACTGCTTATGAAGGAGCAAGAAACTCTACCGAAAAGCATAGAGAACTAATTAAAGAACATGAATGGGAGAAATACTTTCCATTTGACCTAATGGATGCCGAAGGACCAGATATGGTTTTAGATATTCCAAATGGTAAAATATTAACGAAAAACTATGTAGGAAAAAACCTAGCAAATTATGATTCTCTACTAGTTTTATCACATTTTAAAGGACATGCCATGGGAGGTTATGGTGGAGCATTAAAACAACTATCTATTGGTTGTGCCTCTTCTGCCGGAAAAACCCTAATCCATACAGCCGGAAAAGTAGATGATCAAACAAAATTATGGGATAATCTTCCAGAACAAGATAGATTTCTAGAAGCAATGGCAGAGGCAGCTGAAAGTGTAGTAAACTATTTTGGTGGTAATGCCATATATATCAATATCATGAAAAATATTTCTGTAGATTGTGACTGTGATGGAAATGCACATGCTCCATGTATGCAAGATATTGGTATTCTAGCAAGTCTAGATCCAATCGCTATTGATCAAGCTTGCCTTGATTTAGTATATAATTCAACAGATCCTGGCAAAGATGCCTTAATTGAAAGAATCGAGTCAAGACACGGAGTACACACAATCGAAAGAGCAGCAGAGTTAGGTTTTGGAACAAGAGAATATGAACTAATTAATATAGACTAAAGACGTCCATCCGTCTTTTTCTTTTTTAAAAAATAAGATATAATAGAAAAAGAAAGAAGGGATTCTGTGGAAGAAATATTAAAAAGAAGAAGTATTAGACGTTATCTTGAGAAAGATATACCAGAAGAAGACATCAAAAAGATTTTAAAAGCAGGTATGAATGCTCCTTCTGCACATAATTTAAAACCCTACGATATCATTGTCGTAAAAAATAAAGAGACACTTAAAAAATTAAGTCAAACAGGACTATATTCTCATATGGTAGAATATGCCAATGTAGCGATAATTATCTGTTCCAAAGCAGATGAAACTTGTCCTTATTGGCAAGCTGATTGTGGCGCAGTAGTAGAAAATATGTTGCTAGAAGCAACGCACCTAAAAATAGGCTCTTGTTGGATAGGAGAATATCCCAATTTAGAAAAAGCCAACAAAACTAAAGAAATATTACAAATTCCAGCTTCCTATCAAGTTTTCGCAACAATATCTTTAGGCTATGCCGTAAAAGAAAAAGAAAAAAATGATAATTACTATGAAGAAAAAGTGCATTATGAAAAGTTTTAGAAGAGAAATCTTCTTTTTTTTTTGCCACAGAAACTAGCAAAAAATTTTTTCTAACATATAATACGATAGTTAGAAAGGAGATTTATGAAAAAGAAAATTGTGATAGGTATCATAGGAGGAATATTAATATTATTTATTGCTTCTATGGTATTATTTGACTTTAATAAAAAGGAAAAAGAAGATTCTAATTTACAAAAAATAACATTAGCAGAGGTAACACATTCGATTTTCTACGCTCCACAATATGTAGCAATAGAAAAAGGGTACTTTGAAGAAGTAGGAATCGATGTAGAGTTAATTTTAACATCAGGTGCTGACAAAGTAACTGCAGCCGTATTATCAGGTGATGCAGATATTGGATTCTGTGGAAGTGAAGGAACAATCTATGTCTATAATGGTGGCGAAAAAGACTATTTAAAAACTTTTGCTCAACTAACCCAAAAGGATGGCTCATTCTTAGTATCTAGAGAAAAGATTGACAACTTTACCTTAGATGATTTAAAAGGAAAAAGAGTATTAGGTGGCAGAGAAGGTGGCATGCCTGCTATGACATTAGAATATGCCCTAAAAGAAAATGGAATCGATCCAGAAAATGATACTTTTATTGATACATCCGTAGATTTTGCTGGTATGTCAGGAGCATTCATTGGTGGCGAAGGAGATTTTGTTACTTTATTTGAACCAACGGCCTTAGAACTAGAAAAAGAAGGATATGGTTATGTTGTCGCAAGTATTGGAGAGTTAGGAGGAGTAGTTCCATATACCTCATATTCTGCAAGAATTAGTTTTATAGAAGAAAATCAAGAATTAATCGAAAACTTTACAAAAGCAATCCAAAAAGGAATAGACTATGTTCATAATCATACCGATGAAGAAGTAGCGAAAGCTATCATCAATCAATTTCCTGATACTTCTTTAGAAGATATTACTACTGTAGTAAAACGTTATCGAGATATTGATGCATGGCCAAAAACAACAGAGTTTTCAAAAGATTCTTTTAATCATCTACAAGATATTATGATAGACAATGGAGCTTTAGATGGAAAAGTTCCATATGAAGAATTAATCTATAATGGACAATAAACTATTAACGGTTTCCAATTTAGAGAAATCATTTCATACAAAAGAAGGAGAAATTAAAGCCCTAAAGTCCGTCTCTTTCGATGTAAAAAATCAAGAATTTATTTCTATTGTAGGACCTAGTGGATGTGGAAAGTCAACAATACTTTCCATTTTAGCTGGTCTAGAAGAAAAATCAAAAGGGGATATTAAATTCGATGGAAATTACACAATTGGATACATGTTACAAAATGACTCATTATTTGAGTGGAGAACAGTCCTAGATAATTGTCTACTCGGTCTAGAAATAACCAAACAACTAACCAAAGAAAATAAAGACTATGTAATAAAACTTCTTAAAACATATGGATTGGAAGAGTTCATGTATGAATACCCCACTAGATTATCGGGAGGAATGCGTCAAAGAGTAGCTTTGATTAGAACACTTGCTACCAAGCCTGATATCTTACTATTAGATGAAGCAATGTCTGCACTAGACTATCAATCTAGACTAGCAATCAGTGATGATATTTATAAAATAATTAAAAAAGAAGGAAAAACAGCAATCATGGTAACTCATGACATTGCCGAAGCAATTAGTATGTCAGATAGAATTGTCGTACTATCCAAAAGACCAGCTGTTGTAAAGAAAATATATAATATTAACTTAAGCAATAAATCCACGCCAATTCATAACAGAAAATGTAAAGAATTTGCAGATTATTATGATGCGATATGGAGGGATTTAGATGTCCACATATAGTAAAGAACACGAAGTGTATTTACAGAAAATAAAAAAAGAAAAAAGAATTGTCTTTTTCTTTCGCTTATTAATTATTGTAGCCTTTTTAATCATTTGGCAATTACTATCAGATCTAGAATTAATTAATACATTTTTATCATCATCACCCAAAGAAGTAGTCCTAACAATTTATGACTTATTAAAAGATAATACTCTCTTTACTCATATAGGAGTAACATTATATGAAGTATGTATCAGTTTTGTAGTTGCAGGAATATTAGGCTTTGTAATTGCCTTAATACTTTGGTCTAATAAGAGGGTTGCTAAAATAATAGACCCTTATTTAACAGTACTAAATTCACTACCAAAAGTAGCCTTAGGACCCTTAATTATTATCTGGGTAGGAGCAAGTATAAATTCAATTATCTTTATGGCTTTACTAATTTCTACCTTTGTAACAATCATTACCATTTATCAAGGATTTAAAGAAACAAACCCTAGTTATATTACCTTACTAAAATCTTTTGGAGCAAACAAATTCCAAATCTTTACCAAAGCTGTATTTCCAAGTAATATCCCAACAATCATCAGTGCTTTAAAAATTAATATTTCTATGAATTTAATTGGGCTATAAGACATATGGAGAGAAAAGACTATAATTTTTATGTTAGTTCTCACTAACATTCCAGTATATTTTTAAAGTATTACCATCAACAACTATTTTATCTAGTAGTCCTTCAATGATAGTTCTTTTTTCTTTAAACTCTAAGTGAGTCCATACTTTACTTAGATTTTTTATTTCTTCATAACTTTTTTTCGTTTGTTCTTTTTCTTTTATATCTTCTAGCTCTTTTGTTATATTCGTCTTTTCTTCTATTAACTTTTCTAATTCTATCTTTATTTCAGTCTTAGCAATATCTTCTGATAATAGTTGAATTAAGTTTTCTATTTTCTTCCCAGTTTTTTCTAATCTGATTTTTAGTTCATCTTCAAGATTCGTTTTTGATAAATGAAATGTTTCTCTAAATAAATTTTCATCCAAAGACATCGCAAATAACTGTTCTAAAAAGGCATCTTCAATTTCAAAACTATCAAGTCTTAAATTATTACAGTTAGGATCTTTTACTAATTTAGGTTTGCTTTTCTGTTGTGAATAGCAGTAACAAATAATTCTTTGTCCCCACTTTTGATAACGATATTTGGCACCACATTTCGCGCAGTATATCTTTCCTGATAATAAATAATGACTAGCATGTTGATTCCTACTTCGAGATTTTTCTATCATTTGTAATTGTTCATATTCTTCTTCGCTAATAATCGCTTCATGTCTTCCTTCATAAAGTTCTCCTTTGTAAGGGATTTTTCCTAAATTAGTTTTATCATTTAATATTCCTTGAATCCACGCTTCATCATATCCAGTTACTTTAGATAATTCATGATAACTATATCCCTGTAATCTCAAAGTCTTCATTAAATCAAAAATAACTTTTCTTTCTTGATTCACTACTAAAGTTCCTGTTTTTTTATCATAGTCATAAGCGAAAGGAGTTTTACCACCACCTCGCCAAAAACCATCTTCAGCACGTTTTTTAAGACCAATTCTAGTTCTTTCTAAGATGGTTTCTCTTTCTAGTTGGGCAAAGACAGAAAGTATTCCTATCATTGCTTTTCCAAAAGGAGAAGTAGTATCAAATCTTTCCCTGATAGAAATAAAACCTACATTGTTTTTATTAAATACTTCTTCGATTAAATAGAGGGTATCTTTTTGACTTCGTGATAATCTATCTAATTTAAAGACTAACACCATATCAATCTTACCAGATTCACAGTCTTTAATTAGTTTTTGAATCGCAGGTCTTTCTAAATTCTTGCCACTAAATCCAGGATCCATATATACTTCATAATCATCCCATCCTTGACTCTTTAAATAGCTTTCTAAAAACTCTATTTGAGCTTCTATAGAATAGCCTTCTACTTGAGAATCAGTTGAAACACGAACATAAAGAGCTTTCATTTTTTTTACTACTGCTTTTATATGATTAATAACTTGTACCTCCTTTTATAAAAGCATTTTTTGTAAAAAACTTGCAACTACATAATAACATTTTTATAAAAAAAATAAAATGCTTATAGTTCATCTTATGCTTCTTTCATGTATTTCTTTAATAGTGTATATAATAAAGAAAAAGTTAAAGTAACATTCTTTGGTTCTAATCTTTTTCCATCCTTATCATAGTTTTCTACTCGTAATACTGCCATTAGTATCACCTCGTTTAATTATATTTTTTTAAGACACAAAAAAACACATTAAAATTTTTCAATGTGCTAGATACTCCTAAAAAGATATTATTTTTTTTAAACAATACTACTTATAAAAGATGGTATATTTTAAAACTATCAAGCATGGTGTTGCGACACCCTAAGCTTGTTAGGGAATATCCCTAAGACCCACTAAATAGTCTCCGACAGTTTAGAAAAATTATCAAATAAAATATAAAACCACGCTCCTTTCTTATAAGAGAATTTAAAGAAAGATAAGAAAAAAGAGAGATAAATTATCTCTCAAAATAGTTTTCTTTATAATCATCCTATAATACTATTTTACCACGTTTTTTAGGACAGTCAACGGACACTTTTGAAAAACTCAATTTTATTTTGTATTAACCTATACTAATTTTATATAGCATATAACCAATACCAACAGCAATACCACATACAAAAGTTATTATTAAAGATAATGTAATTGTATTGATAAATCCTTTATTGCCATTAGAATTAGAATTAGAATTATTATTACTATTTATTTTTTTTACTAAAACTGGGCCTTTGGTTTGTTCTTTTTTAGTTGTTTGATTATTTGCTAATTGAACCGTTTGTAAGTTATTTGATATCTCACTTCTTCTTTCATTGCTTTTTGTTGTTTTTCCTTCTGTAAGTTGAGTTGTTATATTTTTAAAATCTTGTTTACTTTGACAACCCATTTCAATAGAAGTATGTATTGATTCTCTTGCACGTTCTAAAGCTGATTGTTGTTGTGATAAAGTATCGTTTGTATGTCCTATTGCATTTTTTGTTCTCTTTAATTGAAATGCTTTTTCTTGTGGAGTTAATTTAACATCATTTGATATTACTTCAATTTTTTTCACAATAATCCCATCTATTTTAGAAGCTTTTTCAGTAGAATCTTGCCCCACCTTTGCTAGAGCATATTCACTCATATATGAGAATGTATCTGGATTAAATTCTTCTTCTGGGATTCTGTCAATTATCCCAGCTGTAATTTGTGATATTAAATGTGTTTCATAGGTTAAAGCTTTTGATTGCCCCTGTTGGTATAATTCTTGCAATCTTTTATTATTTCTTCTAGCTTCAACAGGATTATAATTTTTATCTACCAAATTAAGTTTACTAGGCTCAATAATCATATCTGCTTTTTCTTTATCTTTTCCCATAGTAATAAATTGTTCTGGGGTATGAGCGTCAACACCATATAATACAGACACACCCGTTTCAGCCGCTATTTGCCAAAATTCAGAATGTGGATAAGCTAATTGTCCGTCTTGCATTATTTTACCTTTATTAATTCCACCAAAGTTAAGTTCTATAGGTATACCTAATTCTTTTGCTTTATTACATATTGCTTGACTAGCAATTTTTGCATTTTGCATAAATAAAGTTTTCTTTTCTTCCGTATCTAAACTATCCCTAAATTCCATAAATATGTCAGGGTGCGCCACTATGTCAAAAATACCACTTTCCATAGCTTTACATAACATTTCAGCGTATTGTATAGGATAATTTGGATTGTTTCTTTGTGGCACTTGGCTCATACCATATGGAACAAAGTGTTGTCCCAAAATCATATAATCAACTTTATCTCTCAATTCTCCTAAAAATTGTTCTTTCATTGGATCAAACTCTGCTTCAAAACCACACATAATTTTCATCGTAGGATTTTCTTGTTGTAATTCACGGATTGAAGCAATATACTCATCAACGTCAGAAATATGCATTCTTTGTTGAGCAACTTCAATTTCATCTATTACTTCTTCTTTTGTTTTTTCATCTATATGTGATTTTTTATGTGTTTCTGGAAATTCTAAACTAGTATATGGTACATGATCTGTAAATCCTAATTGTGTAATACCAACTTGTTTTGCATATTCTACATATTCTTTATCACTTGCTATACCAGCATGTCCGCAACGATTAGTATGAGTATGATAATTAAATGATTGAAAATTACTTTTAGTTAAAGTTTTATTTCTAGGTTGCATTAGTTCTGTGTAGTATCCACCGTGCATTGTTTCTATTGGCTCTAATCCTTTTGGTATTCTTTCTTCATTTGCTAAAAATACACGGAAATTTTGTTTATCTGTTTTACTCCAAATTGTAAAACCTCTAATATTATATTGTTCTCTTAACTCATCAACACACTCATATATTTCATTTATTTTAGCTTGTCGCATTGTTTCTATTTGTTCTTCTGATAAATTTTCAACACCATTTGTTATTACTATATCAAATTCTGTTATCTCTATTGGTAGACCAAATTGACTTAAATTAATAATCATTTCTCTCATTTGTTCTTTTGTCATACCATTATCTACGTGCATTTGTGTTCCAATACTATCAATTAGTTTTACACCTAGTCTTTTTTCATTTTCTCTAATTTGTTTAATTAATTCAATAGTAGGTGCAATTTTTTTAGGGTCTATTAAATAATCATCATTATACATAAAATCAGTTGTTGGCATATTTTTTCTCGCTACTGCAATAACATCACACAAGTCAGATATATCTAAATGTTTTAACCAACCAGATTTAATATTATCATCAATACCTAATTCACCATTTGGCATAGTAATTTGTGTTTGTGGTATATCGCCACGATACATATAAGGTGTTTCACCAGTCATAGCAAATCTGTTTAATAATTCATTAAATACATCAATACTTCTAACAGTATCAGAGTATCCATTATCTACAATAAATCTAGTTGTAGCTTCAACATAACTTTGTAATTTTTGTTTTACTAACATTTTATTTTCTGGTGTTTTTTCTAAATTGTATAATTCATCAGGACAATCCATATAAAATAATAAGGTATTTAATCTAACTTGTTTATTATGTGCTTTAGCAAAGTCTAATGCTTTTTGCAAATGTTTAAAATTAAAACTTCCGTCTTGTAAAGTAACTTTTCCATATTTAGCTTCTTCATCAATTGTTATTGAATTGTAATTATTTTTTATTTCTTCAAGTAAATTTCTTGAAGCTTCAAGTGTTGAACTTTTTATTCCTGCTTTTTCTATTGGTGTAAAATCTCTTATTATTTCATACATTCTATGAACTTTATCTGATGAAAAAGATTGATTTAACTTTTCTACTATTTCATCTGTATTTCTTGATGAAGAAATAACATTGTCTAGTGTAGCAATTTCTTCACTAGATAATATACCAGATAATTTTAAATATTCAATTTTTCTTCCAAGTTCAATTTTTCTATTTTTAATATAATCATTTCTTGATGTTAAAGTATCAAGATACATATTATAAACTTGTTGTCTTATTTCTACAAACTGTTCTTCTGTTAATTCAGTAGTATTTAAAGAAAGTCTTATATTAGTAATTTTTGATAGGGCTTCTTGTAATTCTTGTGGATTATTTGCACCTGCAATTAACATCAAGTCTATATCTTGATTATTCAAAGTAATGCCATTAAAAGGCAGTTGTAAATCTTGTAATTGTTTAGCTTCTAGCATTTTCGAATAATTTTCTAAAAACTCTTCTAACAAAATATTTATTTCTTTTTGTATTTCTTCAATAGACTTATCAGAATTTGAAAATCTATTAATTACTCTTGATAATTGATTATCTGTAATTTTAATCCCATTTCTTGCAAGTTGTTCTCCTATATTTGTTATATAAGTTTCAACGTATTTATTTTTTTCTTCCATTAGTCCACGTCCTATATTATATTTGTACTCTAAGAGTATTATAACACAAATGTTTTAATTTTTATTACATATATACTCTTATATTTCTATTTCTCCTTCAAGTTCATTATCCAATTCTTCATCCCATTCTAATTCATTATTTTTAAGTCTTTTAATATTATTTTTTAAATAGCCATAAGCGATATTAAACGTATTTCTACTATTACAAAATGGACAACTTACTTTTCCCATGTTTACTCCATTTCTAGCAAGTTCTTTACTAAAATGCTTTTCATTCTCCCTATATGTGTTACATCGGAGTAATCATGGGAGAGTTACTAGTATCAAAAAGTGGTATTGGTTACCTAATCATGTATGGATCACAAGTATTTAACATCAACCTAGTAATTACAGGAGTAGTAATTCTTGGAGTGATTTCTTATTTGATGTATCTTGTGATTGATTGCCTAGAATCTTATATAAGAAAGAAAAGAGGGAATTAGCATCCTCTTTTTTCGTCTCAACATGATATAATAAAGTAGGAGGAAAAAATATGAAATTAATGTTTATATCAGATATTCATGGAATAAAAACCAATCTAAAAAAAGTAAAAGAAGTATACGAGAAAAAGCACTGCGATAAATTAGTAGTTCTAGGAGACATATATTATATTGGACCTAGAAATAAAATGAAAGAAGGCTATGATATTAAAGCAGTACAAGACTTTTTAGAAAGTATGAAAGAAAACTTAATTTGTATGAGAGGAAACTGTGATAGTGAAGTAGATATCATGGTATCAAACTTTCCTATCATAAACGACTTAAGCCTTATTATGACAGAAAATCATGACCTATATATAACTCATGGACATATCTATAATGAATCCAATTGGCAAAAAGAAAACTCAATTCTAATCTATGGTCATTTTCATGTTCCTTTTATTAAAAAAATAGAAACAAACTATTATATGAATCCAGGCTCTATCTCTCTACCAAAAGAAGGAAAAGCTACTTATATGATTTATGAGGAAGACAAAGTAACCATCTATGACATCGATGATAACAAGGTAGCCGAAGAGGTACTAAAATGAGAAGAGATACAGCACGAGCAATCATTCTAGATGAAAAAAATGAATCTGTCTATCTATTATATAGAAAAGTAAAAAGAGAAAATAAATTCGTAACTTATTATGCAATTCCTGGTGGAAAAATAGAAAAGAATGAAACAGTAGAAGAAGCAGTAAAAAGAGAGTTAAAAGAAGAGTTTTCTGTAAAAATAGAATTATTAGGATACCTAGGAGAAAATAAAACCAAGAATGGTATAGATTATCACTTTCATGCCAAAATCACCTCAGGTATCCCCACTTTGGGTGGAGAAGAAAAAGAACATAATAACGAAAATAATTACTATGAAATAAGAAAAGTAAAAATAAAAGAGTTATCAAACGAAAAAATTAACATTTTACCAATCAATATTTCATATATTGAAAAAGCAATCAAAAAAGATTATCAAAATCACTTTCCAAACGAATAAAAAAAGAATATAATAGCAAGTAGACAGGAAAGTGTTGAAAAAATAACAAAAGTATGGTATAATATAGCCACATTGGAGGGGGAAGAAGAATGAAAAAGAAATTATCAAAAATATTGTTAGTTGCATTAATTGCCGTAATTAGTTGTGTAACATTAACTACAACTGTTAATGCGGTACCAGATTCTATCGAATTAGGAGGAACAGAAAGTATTCCTGCCTATATCGCACAAACTCATTTTACTACAAAGACAACAATCGATGGAAACTATGTATATTGTTTAGATAACCATAAGTTAACAGCCTTAAATAACACTGCATATTTAGTTGGTAAACTAGATAATGGAATTGCTTATATTTTAGGAAATGGTTATCCATATAAAAGTTTTACAGGGGAAAAACTAAAAGATTATTACATTACACAATCTGCACTATGGTGGTATTTAGATGATACAACAGGAAGTTCTAACTTAAGTGTATCATTTAAAACAGATGGATCAGACTACTATAATTTAAGACCATATATTAAAAACTTAGTAGAAGAAGCCAAAAAAGCAAAAGATAGTGAACTAGAAGAGTCAACACTTAGTGCTAGTATACCAAGTGATACAATGACTTTATCTAGTGATAGTAAATACTATGAATCAGAAGAAGTTACCGTAACATCAACAAATATTGATACTTATGATGTAGAAATTACCAAAGGACCAAGTGATGCAGTTGCGGTAGATGAAAATGGTAATGAAAAAACAACATTCAATGCCAACGAAAAGTTTAGAATTCAAGTACCAGTATCATCTGTAGATAACGTAGAGGATGAAATTACTGCAACCATTACTGCCGTTGCAAAAGTATATGAGGCATATGAATATGAACCAGAAAATAAAGATCAACAAAATGTAGCAGTTCCAAATCCAATAGAAAAAAAATTAAAAACAACAGTAACCGTAAAATTATCTACATCAAAAATAACAATTATTAAAATAGATAAAAAGACTGGAAATCCACTTCCAGGAGCAAAATTAATTTTAAAAGATAAAGATGGAAAAGAAATTACAACTTGGACATCTACAATTCATGGACATATTATTAGAAACTTACCAAATGGAACATATACAGTAGAAGAAGTATCTGCTCCAGATGGATATCGTCTAAATAATGAAGTAGTTACATTTACAATCGATGATAATAATAGAAGTCAAGAAATTAAATTCTATAACGAAGCCAAAGAAGTTGTTGTAAATATTGTAAAAATAGATAGTTCTACAGGAAATCCGTTAGCTGGTGCTGAAATTGTAGTAAGAGATCAAGCAGGAAATGAAGTAGCACGTTTCACATCTACAGAAGATCCATATGTATTAAAAGATTTAGAATATGGAACATATACAGTAGAAGAAGTAAGTGCTCCAGCTGGATATCAAAAGAGTGATGAAATAAAAACTTTTACAGTAGATAAAGATAATTTATCACATCAAATTGTAATAGAAAACCATAAAGAGGTTAGTGTTCCTAATACAAGTACAGCTGGTTCTATACTACTAGTAATTATGGGTCTAGGAATCATAGGTGGAGCAGTTATATTTGTTAAGAAGAACAAGGAAACAAGAATATAAAAATAAAAGAATCTCTCCAAGTGTTGTAGCAATCATAGGCTCCGCATTAACACTCATAGGGGGATTCTTTATTTCTTATAATTACATTTCAAAAAAGAAAGTAATCGCCTATGATTATATGGCCAATGTATTATATGAAGAAAAATATAATAAAAATATAAGCAATCAGATTATAGAAACCAATGAACAACAACAAGTACAAGTAGAAGAATCAGATACTTATACAGATGAATATATAGGATATCTAACCATACCTAAGATTAATTTACAAAAAGGATTTGTAGATAGAAGATCCAGTGAAAATGATGTAGAAAAAAATATTATGGTAGTAGAAGGATCTAATTATCCAGATGTAGACAAAGGAAACTTTATTATTGCTGGGCACTCTGGTACTGGATGGAAAGCCTTCTTTAATGACTTATATCAATTAACGATTGGAGATATTGCCGAAGTAAGTTATAAAGGCCAAAAATATACGTATAGAATTACCAATATTTATAAACAATCAAAAACAGGAAAAATAGCAATTTATCGTAATTATGATAAGACAACATTAACACTAGTAACATGTACCAACGATGATGATACAACACAGACAATCTATATTGCTGAACTAGAATCAGTAGTAGAAGAATAAATTTAAGGGGGGTGAAGATGATGTCGAAGTTATCACTATTAGATAAGCTAAAAATCTTAGGTGAAGTAACATCATCTTCTAACCTATTTATTTTAGCAATCATTTTATTAGTGATGTTAGCAGGATTATTACTACTAACAAATACTAGAACCAAAAAAGTAAGTAAAATTTGTTGCATAGCGATTTATGGATCATTAATTATTGTATCAATAATTTTCTATAGAGAAGAGTTATTGAACTTATTTGATTATATGATGAATAACTTTTTCATTGCGATATACTTCCCTAATCTAGCAATTTATTTTGCTGCAATTATCGCAACAAACATTATCTTATTAATAAGTATCTTTAATAGAAAGATAACAAAATGGATTAGAGTAATCAATACGACCGTATTTTGCATAATTCATTATTTATTAATATTATTAATTAGCGTAGTAAATAAAAATAATCTAGATATCTTTACACAAAGTTCTATTTATGAACATCAAGAAGCAACTGCACTAATTGAGTTATCAAGTGTAATATTTATTACTTGGATTCTTTTCTTAATTATTTATAAAATAATAAGAATTTATCAAAATAAAAATAAGGAAGAAGAAGTAATTGAAAAAGAACCAGAAAAGATAATCATCAAAGAACAATTACCTCCGATCATAAAAACAGAAACAATAGTGAAAAAGAAATTACCAGAAAATATTCAAATGAAAACTGCACCAAGTATGGTAATAGGAAATAGTAAAAAGAAAGAAGAACCAGTAATTACCGAACCAAAACAAGAATATATTCCAACACAAGAACAATTCCTAGATACCTTACTTCGTGACCAAGAAATCATGAAACCGAAAAAAGTAGAAAAACAACAACCAAGACCAAAGCCAAAACAAGAAGATATATTTGATAATTTATTAACATTAGAGGACTACAAAAAAGTTCTTGGAATATTAAAAACATATCAAGAAAAAGAAAAACAAGAAGCAAAACAACAACCAAGTAGTCTAGAAGATTTATATAATAGAACAAAATAATCACTCAAAAAATCAAAGTGATTATTTTTTTGCCTTGACACACGAACAAAGGTATTATATCATCTCTATTAGAGGCAAATTATCTTTTCTAAAGAATAAAAATACGATATAATATTTATAGAGAGTAGGTATAACATGATAGAAACATTAAATGATAAACAAAAAGAAGCAGTATTATATAATGAAGGACCATTATTAATTATTGCCGGAGCTGGAGCTGGAAAAACCAAGACTCTAACTACCAAAATTGCATATTTAATTGAAGAAGGTTTTGCAATGCCTTATAACATTCTAGCAATTACCTTCACCAATAAAGCAGCAAAAGAAATGAAAGATAGACTTTTTTCTTTAATAGGAGATCTAGCAAAACAAGTACAAGTATCCACATTTCATAGTTTTGGATTAAAATTACTAAGAGAAAATTATAAAAAACTAGGCTATGAAAAAAACTTTGTAATTATGGATAGTGATGATTCTCTAACCGTAGTAAAGAAAATTATAAAAGATTTAGGGTATGATCCTAAAATATATAATCCAAGAGCGATTCGTAACAAAATTAGTAGTTGCAAAAATGAGATGATGACTCCAGAGATGTATGAAAGATATGCAGTGAGTGATTATGAGAAAGTAATCTTAGAAGTCTATAAAAAATATGAAGAAAAACTACAGAAAAATAATTCAGTAGATTTTGACGACTTGCTATTATTACCAATTAAACTATTTAAAGAAAATAAAGAAGTACTAGATCGTTATCAAGATCAATACCAATACATCTTAATTGATGAGTACCAAGATACAAATGAAGCGCAATATATTTTATCTAAATTAATTAGTGCAAAAAATAGAAAAATTACTTGTGTAGGAGATGACTCACAAAGTATTTATAGTTTTAGAGGAGCAAACTATAAAAATATTTTAAACTTTGAAAAAGACTATAAAGATGCCAAAACTATTCTACTAGAAGAAAACTATCGTTCAACAACAACCATACTAGATGCTGCAAACCAAGTAATTAAAAATAATAAACAAAGAAAAGATAAAAATCTTTGGACCAATCGTGGCCAAGGTGAAAAAATAAAGTATTATCGTGCATATAATGAAAGAGATGAAGCACAGTATGTTATTAGAAAAATAAAAGAATTAAGAAATAAAGGTGTAGAATATAAAGACATTGCAGTACTATATAGAACCAATGCACAATCTCGTGTTTTAGAAGAAGAAATGTTAAAAGAAAATATGCCATACCGAGTAATTGGAAGTTTCTATTTCTATTCTAGAAAAGAAATTAAAGATTTAATTGCATATTTAAGATTAATTCATAATTCTAAAGATAATGTAAGCTTACTTAGAGTAATTAATACACCAAAACGAGGAATTGGACTAAAGACCATAGAAAATCTAACAAGAAAAGCAGATGAAGAAGGAACTAGTATTTACGATGCCATTACCGCAGGGAAAGAATTAGAATTTAAAAAAAATATTGAAAAATTAAAGACTCTTTCAGAAGAGTTAACATTAACAGAATTAATTGATAAAGTATTAGATGCATCTGGAATGAGACAAGAATTAGAAAGTGAAAAAACATTAGAATCAGAAGTACGACTAGAAAACCTAGAAGAGTTTAAATCTATTACCAAATCATTTGAAGAAAGAGAAGGTTTAATCTCTTTAGAAGATTTCTTACTTGAAATTAGTTTAATTAGTGATGTAGAAGAATATAAAGACGATCCAAATAGAGTTAGCTTAATGACCGTACACTCTGTCAAAGGATTAGAGTTTAATCATGTCTTTGTAGTAGGTATGGAAGAAGGAATATTTCCACATATGAACTCATTGATGGAATTAAGTGACCTAGAAGAAGAAAGAAGACTATGTTATGTCGCAATCACTAGAGCGAAAGATGATCTACACTTAGTAAATGCCAGACGAAGAACATTATTTGGTAAAGAACAAATAAATCCTGTCAGTAGATTTATAGGTGAAATTAATAAAGATTTAATAGAGACAAATGTAAAAGAAGAATTACCAAAACAAGAAGAAAAAATAAATACAGAAGATGTCTTTAGAGAAGAAGAAGTAGATTATCAAGTAGGTGATTATGTCTATCATGAAACCTTCGGAGCAGGACGTGTAGTAGAAGTAACCACTACACTAGTAAGTGTTGCCTTTAAACATCCTCACGGAATTAAGAAATTATTAAAGAATCATAAAAAATTATCAAAAGTATAGGAGGTCAGGATGAATAAGACTTTATTAATTTTAGCGGCTGGAATGGGTAGTCGTTTTGGAGGCTTAAAACAAAT
>CAJLUG010000001.1 GCA_905209745.1 uncultured Mycoplasma sp. | reverse complement strand
AGGTTCATTTGTACTAAATTTATCAAGATGAGTTTGTTTATCGACAGTATCCATAGCCATACCGTTAGGAATATTAATATTATTGGCAACACAGTATTGAATAAATACAGCATCAAACAAATCACTATTCGTGAGAAGTTTAACATAATTGCCTTTAGCTGAATTAATTTCCTGACGATGTTTAGCAAGACGCTCAGCTTCTCTTTGGTCATCTTTAAAATAAAATCTAATAGATGGGTCAGAATTAATAAGAGCAATATCTTTAGCTACATCTTTATATAATAAACAATGACGATAAATTAGATAATCATCAAGAACAATAGGATAACCATATTTATACTTTTCACTTTCAAGAAGATTTAACTTAGTAATCTTAGCCTCAAGAGCTTCTCTAAGTTCTTTAACTCCTTTACGGTCACTATTCATATAAGCAGTTTCAATAGTTTCTTCTTCGGCTCTAAAACGAAGATAATCTCGTTTACGATTCCAAAAGAAAGAAATATCAAAAGTCTTACCCAGTTCATCAATTGAAACACTAATATTATTAAGATAAGCCTTAACCCGTGAAATAAAGTTTTCATTATTAGGAGCAAGACCAATTAAAGCAGGAAAATAAGATTCAATCTCACCTTTATTAGAAGAAAGAGTACGAGAACTACGAACACAACTACCAATCTTATCCATTCGTTTAGGTAATGTTTTATCATTAACTCTACGATATAATGAATAATTAGTAACTAAATTAATAGTAATAGTTCGTTTTTCAGTATAAGGTTCATCAAGACTTTCATCTCTAAATCCTACTGTATTAGCAGGCTGTTTATCTACTCCGTCCTCTACGGGGGGTATAACCTGTTTATCTGTATTTATATTAGAAGCAGCAGGAGTATTTTCTCCTGCTTTATTAGCTTCATTTACTTTGTTAAAATCCATATCTTAAATAGCTTCTTTTAAATGATTATAATACACATTTCAATAAGAACATCTTAGTGGTATTATCTACCTGCAAACCAATAGAGCCTTTAACTTCATAACGAGCCATATCAATTTCAGTAGCTGCATGATTAGTATTAGGCAATCCCCAGCAAGCAGGAATATCAGTCATACCTTCGATAACTTTAGCTTTATAAGCCTGTCCTTTTTGACGTACTATACGAACATTCTGATTACCTTTATAATTACTCATATCAATCAAAGCAGCTTGATGAGAAGTAATAGGCAAGCCAGTAGTAGGATGAATCATACCATTTTGCTTAGCAGCTTCAGCATCAGTACCCTTATCGAAATAAGCATTATGAATAACAGTAATAGTATATCCATCTGGAGTTTTATACTTATTAAAGTAACGTCCATAAGAAAGACCATCACCATTATCTTGAATCATCTTTTCACCAAGAGGAGTAATAAATCCGTTTTCTTTAGCATCAGTTCTGATAGCCATTTCAAAGTCACGAATAAATCCTTTACCACCCATAAGAGCTACATTCTTATCTCCATCTTGAGTATCACGGTCAAGAACATCACCGATTGTACGTTCAAGTTTGTTAATAGTCAGAATTTCACCATAAGTATCATAGTTAGATTCACGACAAATTTCTAACATACCAGCAGTACGAGGAATAGGCTTACCATTATCATGGTCTTTTAAAGGAATAGTACCATCAGGTAAACGATTATATTCAGACTTCCACAAACGTTCTTCGTTCATTACTCTCATGTGCAAGTTGAACTGTCGCATCTCTTCGTTAATCCAAAGATTAGAAGTACCACCATTATCATTTTGGAATTGATATTGAGTAACAACATTAGCAAGATTACCAGCTATTTCTTTAGAATAACGATAAAACTCAAGTTGAGAAGTCATTCCAGCAGGACCCATAGTATTGCTTCTGTTACCTTTAGAATAAGATTCAGAAACAGTAGGAGCACTCATTGCCCAATACATACCTTTAGCTAACCATTGAGGGTCAACATAAGCATCAGGATTAGGAGAAGTAAGTTTCAAAAGATAAGCATAACCATAAGCAGATTCACCTAAGTCTTTCTGAATACGAACTTGAGTAACACCATCAGGAGCAGTTAGACCATGTTGTTCAATAAACCAATGAGTAGAGAAATGAACTTCAAATTCACTACCATTTTGACCAGGTTTAGTAACAGCAGGATTAAAGTAAGTTACAAAATCTGTAAATTTCATACGACCCATTGTTTTCCAAGTCCACTGAACAGTAGCAGTTTCTTTAATACCTCTACTACCTTGTCCCTCAGTAATAAAACTCAAAGGAAAACGGTCATCATCCATACCATAATTATAAGTCAGAAAACTATTAATTTCTTCTGGCTTTTGAAGCTGAAGATAAGCAATTGATTCTTCATTAGAATAACCTCTATCTTCATAACGAGTTTGTCCAATAACACGTAATGTTTTCATCTACAAATTTACTATTATGTTAATAACCAAAACGCTCATCTTTCAGAGCATCTTTTTTACTGTCAGGTTTAGTTATTTTAATAGCTCCTTTTGTAGATTTACGTTGACTAGCAGTAAGTTTCAACTTTTTAGCTTCTTTATCAGAAACAGCCATTTCTATCAAACTATCATAACCTTTACCTGTATATTTAAGCCAAGCCTTAAGCAGTTCTTCATCGCGTCTTTCAGCAGGAGATAACTTCATTAAATCATTTTCATAACGAGAAAGTCCTTTATCATCAACTTGATAAACATAATTGAAGAAATCTTCTGGAGTAGTAGAAATCTGTTTACCATTACGTTCAATAATAACAGTTTCAGGAATACGATAACCAGCAATCTGTCGCTTATCAATACAATCTTTAACTCCATTCCAAAATTCCACAAGTTGTTTCTCTTCTTCTGCTTTAACTCGCATAGCTTCTTTAGCATTAGCTTCACGCATTTCATTATCAGCTTTCTGAAGAGCTTCAAGTTCTTCTTTAGCAACATTGAAAAGTTCATTACTATCTTTAAGATATTGAATATACTTATCAACATTACCACGACGATTAAATTCCTTAAACGCCTCACGAACAATAGCTTCTTGTTGACTTACATTATTTTCATCTACTTCAATACCGCTTCTATCTCGAAGTTCGCCAAAGCCTTCAAATGAATTACCATTTGCAACATAATAATTAAGAAAATCACCAACGATAGGATAATCTTCAAATAACTTATTAACACCAGCTTGAGCAAATTCATCACGTTTTAAATCAATAACGGATTGAATATAACTTGCAACTCCTTGAGGAGTATTTTCAAAAGTAACAGCTTTACCATCTTCTGAAGTAACAGAAACACCTACAAGTTCTTGAATTGATTTAACATCAATAGTATTATCTTCTTTAGTATCTTCTACTTCAAATTCTTTAAGATAAGCAGCAACTTCGTTTTTAGCTTTAAAGATATTACCTTTATCGTCAATAAGATTACCGTCTTTATCAACAGTATATTTATTGTCTCCATCTTCGATAATAGTACCTTCTTCTAAACCATGTTCAACATCAGCGTCATTCGCTTTGTCATTAGGCTTACCCCCCGTGGAGGATGAAGATTGGTTATCTTTATTAGCATTAGAATCACTATTCCCATCTCCATTACCATTATTAGTAATATCATCAATAGAATTACCATCAGCATCTAACTGCCCTGTTTTACCTGTATCAAGGTCTGTAATGTCGTCAGTAGGTTTTCCATCACCATTAGATGTTTCACCATTAAAACCAAAACTATCAAAATTAGGCATAACTCTTTGTTTTTAATTAATTACTATATCACAAATATAAACTATAATAATAATACGAGTTTTACTTGTATCGTTAAAATATGTTCACCTTTAAGCCGATTTGCCGACTAACATACTATTGCTAACTAGGATATTTATTACTGATAACCTAGCATGTCGCTTTCAGAGAAGCCGTGTATGAATCAAATTTTATCATAATGATTAATCTATCACGAAATGAATAAAGTGCTTAAAATGAGCTTAAAATGGCTCATGTGATGTAAATAAAAATGAAAATGGGCTGAACCTACTTTCACAAGCAAGCCCAGCCCTATTATGAACAAAATTTAGAAGTACAGTCGATTATTTACTTTTACTATCATAACGATTTTTATTCGTTTTTGCAATCTTGACTTTATCATCACTTTCTTTAAGTTTAACAGCTAATTCTTTTTCTTTAAGTTGTGCTTCAACAGAAGTCTTTTGAGCATCTAAACTAAGTTTACTACGTTCAAGATTAAGTCTAGCATTTTCCATACGTTCTTCAGCTTGACTCTTTTCAGCATCACTAAGACCATTATCAAAACTCATAATATTAGCATTTGCTTTCATAGCTTCAATCTGACCATCAAGATATTTTTCAACTCTAATTGTTTCTCTATCTTGTTCTGCTTTTCTATCAATCTTAGCAAGTTCAAATTCTTGACGAAGTTGTTCTGTTTGTTGAGAAACACGTTCAACATCAAGTTCATGCTCACGTTGAATATTTTGATACTTATCAATAAGTTTACTAATTTGAGCAACATTATCTCCACGTATAGCAGCATTAGCCATATCCATATTACCATTCTGAGCAGCACTAAATGCAAGTTGTTTATATTGTTCAAGTTTCTCACGTTCTTTAACAGAAGTTTTACAAGTAACAATATAATTAGCAAATATATGACTATTAACATCAAGACTTAAATATCTAATATCGCCATCTTTAGTTTTATAAGAAGTATTAAGACCATCAATCCAAGCAAGTTTAGTATAATCCATTTCAGCTTGATAATCTCGTTCTCTCATTTTATCAAATATAAATTCAATAATAACAGAACCCATACTTCCACGAATAACTGCTTCATCAGTAACTCCTTTACCAGCACTATTAGCAATCTCACCATAACGTTGCGGAGTCATATCACATTCCATTTTAGCAGTCTGTTCAATCTCTTGGATAAGTTGTCCAAGTTCAGTAATATAATTATTCATACGACTTTCAAGATAACGAACACTTTGTGCTTTAACAAGATTAGCATCATCTTCATCATCAATATAAAGTACACCATCAGCAGCCATACGATATATAGTTTCAGCAGGTTTTTTACCAAGAAGAGATTTAGCAATCATAAGAACATTCATCTTATTTTTAGCAATAGCCATTTCTCTATGATAAGAAACTATATTACGAAATACTTGATAAGGAATAACTGTATCTACAACACTAAATCTTCCAAAACCCGGCAAAAGTTCTGCAATACCATTATAAGGAAGTTTGCCATTCCTATTATAAGCAATAGGACGAGCCTTATAAGGATATATGCTTGTAGCACGAGAACCAATTCTAACGCTCTCATAAACTTGTGGACGCCACACCCATTCAATACTAATATCACCACTAGCAGGGTTAAGCTGATAAGTTTCATCAACAATTCTTGTTGTAACAAATGCTCCATTACTATATGTAAGAATACCTTCTTTTATTTCACCTCTCCAAACAGTATGCCAAACTTCAAATAAACCATTATTAGCATCACGAGCCATTATATTAGTATTCTTAATATGTTGCAAATCATCTTTATTAAATTTACTACATATATCACCAAAATAATATATATATTTATCCCAATTTAAAAGTGCTTTATCGCTAGAAGTAGTAGCACTATATTGATAATATGTATCAAGAGCTTCACGTTCTTTTTCAGAAAGATATTCATAAAATTCATCTATAATTTGTTGTTTAGTCAACATACGACGTTCAGCAAACATATCATAATCTTCTGCAAACATATTATCATTAGGAACAGGAAAAGCATCTCTAACACTAACAACACGTTTAATTAATTGATTACCTACAACATCTCTATATGTGTAACAAGCTCCAAAAGCAACAAATTCAAAATAAGCTCTAGCGTATATAGTAAAAGCATCAGTAAGGTCATCAATAACATTAATTAAATCTTGTCCTTGTGCACTAATATCATCAATAAAATTTTCATTAAATTCTTTAATAAAAGCTTCAATATCAACAGCTTGTTCAGGATTAAATTGTTCAGGATTATTACCTTCATTAACAAACTGCATATAACTTTCTTGTATTTTCTTAGCAACAGCTTGTTCTGCAAGCATCATAATTTGTTTACCAAGTTCAGCATCTCTAGCAAATACAACTTCAGGATTATTAGCTCCAACAATAAAATCATGTGGATTCTTAATATATTCACCAATATATCTTCTAATAATACCTTTCATCATATCATAATTACGCATAGTAGCTGGAAAACGAGTTAGATTTTCATCTTTCTCATTATAAGGATTAAGAGTTTTTCTATAATATTCTCTAGGAATATTACCAAGAAGAATATTAAACTTTTCTTCTACATTAAAATCAGCTTTACAAGCAATACCAGCTTCTATAACATAATCACAACATTTAGCATACCAATCAACTTCTTGTTTTTCAGCATAACTAACATGCTGATTAGGAAAATCAAGTCTACCAAAATTATACATATCTTTATCTATTTAATCTTAAAACCATTGTCTATTAAAAATATCTGTTTTATCATTATCTTCTGTAACTTTCTTACGACTAGCAAGTTCTCGTTTACCTTTAATATCAATAGACTTCCAATATATACCTAAAAGTATAAGACTAGATATACGGTCAAAGTTACCTTCGGCATTAAACTTTTTAAGTTCAAGAATTGTTTGATAATCAAGAAATCTTTCAAAAACATAAATATCTTCCCCAAATTCATTCTTACCAATAACTTCATATAAGAACTCTTTAAGAAGTCGAAGACCATCTAGTTTCTTAGGACCACTACCAATATTATAACCATAACTAGTACTAACTTTTTCTTTAACAGCAGAATCCCAAACATATAAAGGTTCATAACCTAGATATTTAGTAGCTTTCCATTTACGAAAATTAGAAACAGTTTCACCACGATTTATTTCTACAAGTCCAGTACCAATACAATTATACCATTTACATAGTCGATAAAACTTTTCATCAGCTTCTTCTAGTCGTTCAGTACGTCCATAATATGCAGCACACAACTTAGGTTTAAATCCATTACGTTCTCTAGGCATTTCAATAACAAATATACTATTATGAGAATGTCTATCAGTAATTTCTTTTTTATCTTTATCAATACCAACAGGGTCATAAACTGCAACATAAGTACCGGGAAGAATACTTCTTATAAGCCTATCGCCAATATATGTTTCTTCATATTCAGGAGCAAACCAAACTCTTATACAACCATGAGGGTCTTCGTTACCACGTCTAGGAACTCCTTGAATATAATCATAAGTTTTCATATCAGGATTTTCAATTCTTATACGAGCATTAGATTTAAAATAAATCTTTTTAGTTCCATCTTCAAATAGTTCACCATCAGTATAAAACTTATAACTATTATCAACTCGAAGTTTATCTTCAAACTTATTAAGAGCTTCACTACTAAATATATTTTCACTAGCACTACTAAAAGATTCAGCAGGAAATAAAGCACGCTGACCAAGATAATTAAGATATTCTGCAAAAGTCTTAGCAGTCTTTTTCTTTTCAATTCTTTCTCGTGCAGCAAGCTGAAGCCCTATTCGTAGATTACTATTTCCATCTTCATCAAATCCTTTAACTCCATCTATTTCCCCTTCAAGACCCCAAGCATAAGATTTAAAAAATCCACAAACTTCATTACGAGCATCATTATCCCAAACATTTTCAAAGTGCATAAATCCAAATGCTCTAGGATTATAAAAGTTTTGTTCAAATATTTGCATATTAGCAGCAGTAGCAGTTCCCCAAGCCATAAGAGTACCAGTAGTACGAGTACCAACAGTCATTGTAGGTTCAGTTACATTCATAAACTCATCAAAATTCTGCATTGTAGATAACTCTTCAACTTTAATTGTAACAGCATCTTTACCAATAGCACAGTCTGGATTATTATTAGCACTAACGCTTAAAAGAGAACTAGACCAACTATCATCAGCTTCAACTCCATTTTTCATACGATAACCAAGTTTAAAACTATCAGTAGTAGGACTATATATACCTCTTTTAAATGGAGTCTTTTCTTCAAAGAACTTTAAATTATTAACAGCAAAGTCACTTAAACCACCTTGTTTAATTAAGTATTTATTATCAGCCGCAACATGAATAACAACTTTATGCTTAGATAAGTTAACTTCATTAGAACTATCAGCAGCCATAATATAAGAAAAACCTCCACGTCGAGTTTTATCAATAATAAGATGTAAACCATTACGTCTACAAAATTCTATAATTTGCCAAGTCCAAAATTGAGCATCAATAAAACTAGGAAAACTATAAATCTTTTTAGCAGTAGCTCCATGTTCAGTAACAATAACAGATGATTCATCTGTACGTTCCATACGAGTATAATTAAGAAAATTATAATGACCACCTGTTATCCAAACATCTTCTATACTTCCATCTGGATTTTGCCAACAAGGAGCAGAAAAACCATTACGTCGTCTATCACATTCTCTACGTCTAAATTGTCTATGAGGAATACTATCAACTTTAAATTGAGTATATTTACCTGTGGCTTGATATGTTCTAGCAGCTTCATTAAAAAGTTCAGTATTAACAAATTTGCCAGGTCTAATATTTAAAAGAAAGCCACCACTATCTCCAATTAAAAAGTTATTATGAGGGTCATACCATCCACAATCACTAGCTTTCTTATACTTTTTCTCTTTATCAGGTTCTTCAATGTATTCTAGAAAAGGATATTTACCATCAGCCATAATATTTTATTTAACTAGTAAACAAACAACAAAAGCGATAGCGCAAACAGCACCACCGCTTACCAAATATCTATTCTTACGTTTAATACGTTCAATAGACTTATTTAAATTATCATTTACTTTATTACTATTATCAAGATTATTTTGTAAAGTTTCAACTTCTTTATAAAGAGCATTATATTTAATCTTATGGAGATTAATTATACTATCTTGTTCGTTAATAATATCTTTATAAAGTTTAGCTTTAATAATTTTAGTATTAGCAATCTTAATCATATTAATAGGGACAAGAACAGTTGTATCAGTAGTGTTGACTCCCCGTGGAGGATGCACTACATTATCAATCTCACTCTGACACCAACTTCTTGAATAACTCCCAAGTAGCACTATCATTAAGACTAATAACTTTATCTTCAATATCTTTCTCATGTTCTTTAAGTTTATAAACTATACTTTCTCTTTCAGTTATAACTAACTGTATAGAATCAATCCGAACATGATTAATAGCAGTGTCACTTTTATTATATGAATTGGCTTCTACACTAAAACGACTTATTGATAAATACAAAGTTAAACACAAATTGATAATCGCTATTATAAATATTGCTATTAACATCTTCTTCATAATTCTATACAGTATTAAGTTAATCTTTTATTTCTATAAGTTTATTAAGTAAATCAAGATTCCATCTACCAGTTTCTTTAAGACCAAGAACTCTTTGAGCCATCTTGATAGCTGCAACTTGACCACAATTCACGTTAGTATCAAATAATTGTTCAGCAACTCTCTGACTATTAAAATCATCAAGTTCAAATACATCCCAATAACCTATTTTATACTTTTCCCAAACAAGTTTCTGAAGCTGAACATCATTATCAAGCTTAGACTTAAACTCTTTACTACCAACAGTATAATGTTTCTTATAAGAATCAATCATAGTCCAACCTTGCCAAGTAGGATTATATTTACGACTGATACCTCTATAAGTTTCTCCACCAGCATCATCTTTATCGTTTACATAACCACCTTCTTTAATAGATAGTTTTTTAAAAGCATCTCCAAAGTAAGCCATAATTTAATTTATATAAGGATTAGTACAATATCTAAAACAATCAACAGCATCATAATATTCATCTTCATCAAATTCTTTAATTGTAGCCCAAAACCAAAGAACTTTAATTTGAACTTTATAAATCATAAATTCAAAGTCATCACCAATATGATGTTCATCGCTAATTAATCTTATATTTTTCTACGATTAATAATATACATAATATTTTATTCTTCAAGAGTTCTACGAATCCATGAACGTAAAAATTTGATATTATTTCCTTTTCCGGCAATATCATTATAATATCTAATACGCTCAAGTTTATATTTAGCTACAAAATAATCAGCACTAATTGTAGTATCAGATTTATAAGCGTTAAGAGAATCTTGAGTTCTACGAAGTAATTCTTTAGTTAGAACTAATTCATTAACAGCAGTAGAATCAGTAACAGGAACATAACGAATTTCAGGAACAGGAGTAATACGTTTAGCGCATCCACTAGATAAACAAATAGCAAATATAACTAAAACAATAAAACCAATAATTACTCCAATTAAATTGTCTTTATTTAATTTCATATAGCAAGTTTAAATTGAGTTTGAACACCACTAGCTTTAATTTGTAATTCTCTATCTTTAAGAACTTTATTAATATCATCACGTAGATAATTCATAGTAAAGAATTTAGTAGTTTCAATAGGATTTTCTTTAATATGATAAAGACCATCAGAAAATCTTTTTGGCATACCATATTCATTAAGTTCAAAATCACTATCAATATGACATAACCAAATACCTTTAATAGTTAAACCAAGTATATATTCAACAGCAAAAGCATACATACTAAGTTGAAGATTATATATAGCACCATTACAATTAGGAAGATGATTAAGAGGAGCTAAAAGTCGTTCATCTTTATCAACCCAAACATTAGTTTGTTGTGCAGGTTTAACTGTTTTATCTTTCTTATAATAACCACTACTAAATTTTAATCCACCACGATTTGTTTTCCAATCACCTACAACAGCACAATTAGTATCTTCATTAACTAGAAGAATATCAATAGTTCCACTAATTAACCAATCTATAAGAAACATACCAATCTCACTATAAATCTTATATCCTCTTTCAGTGTACATTTTAAACGCATCATAAATAAGAGGATAACGATTATCTGTAAGTTCAATAAAATCTTTAAGATTAAGAAGTTTATAATTAGCACCAAAATTTGGAATATCAGCAATAGTAACCATTACACCATCTTCACGTTTATCAAGATAATTAATAGCTTGTTGAAACATAGATGCTCCTTTAACACCATCTTCAAGACCATTATGAGTATTAGTTCCACGTTCACAAGCTTCTTTAGTAATAGTTGACCATTGTTCTTCTAGTTTCTTCTCACTTATTCCTAGTTCTTTAGACTTCTTTCTCAACCAATAGTTCTTATCGAACTTTGGAGCATAATTATGAAGGATAGTAGTAGTTGAAATATAATCATTACCTAGACTATCATTATATTTATGTTCTTCTTCATGAAAAATAAGTCTAATATCATTATATCTTTTATCTCTAAGTTCCATATTATTAATACCATTAAGTTCAACACTAGTTTGGACCCGCTTCGGCACTACGTGCCTACGCTAGACTCCCCGTGGAGGATGGAGTAGATTAGCATCAGCTTATTCTTCAATCATACTACTAGTAATTTCAACACCACCTCTACCAGCAACATTCTCTTGTTCATACAGAAGATTTTCTTCAGCTACATTAAGAGCTTTAATCGTGTTTGGAAACTGATTAGCTAAATCATTAATTTGTTTCATATAACCAATAACAACTGGAACATCTTCTAGACTAGCACCATCAGATAATTTGTCATTCAACAATTCATTTAACTTGTTAGCAGCTAGAGCAACATTATGAATACCACGCTTAATATTAAGTACAGCTTCCATACCTGCACCAGCTTTTTGATTATAATATCTTTTAATAAGTTTCCAAACAAGAATATCAGGTTGATAATTTTTAGGTAAATCAAAATTTTCAATAGCTTTCTTAAGAGCTTCTTTTTCACTAAGACCTTCTTGTAGACACGGACCTTTAGGGTCACCAAGATAATAAATAACTCCAACTTCTTTAACATACATCTCTTTATTAGGAGATTTATCTCTAGTATAAAGAAGACTAACATCTCTATCAAGAAGTTGTTTAAGTGTAGGAGCTTTTGGCATACCAGTTTCATCTATGGTCAGCATCCAATCCAATTCCAAACCGTTCATATATTTCTTCTACTTCTTCATCAAATTCAATAATTTCAAGTTTACCCATAGCATATAGCCAAAGATTAGCATAAGCAGCACTATGTTTTTTACTTAGTTTAATCCAAATAGGAAGAAGTTTCTTTTTAAACTTAAGTTCAGTCTTAATCTTTTCTTCTTCTTCATAATGTTTTTGCTTTTCTTCTTCCATAACTTTAGCAGTATATTCTTTATACTCTTCTCTAGTCATAGTTTTTCTAGCTTCTTTAAAGTCTTTATAATGACTAATAAGTTTGGAACGATACCAATTCTTTTGAATAGTACCAATATGAGGAATAGCAACACATTTATCTTTTCGTATATTAATACTAGCTTCTTTTTCAAGACTTTCAATAATAGATTTACAAAGTATTCTATCATCACCTTGAAATCCAATATCATCTAATATATTATTTATATCTTTATAGATAAGAATATAATCATCATCAAAATCTTCATGAGAACTAGTATTAGCAATATTAAAACTAGTATTAGTCTTAAAATCCATAATTGAAAGTTTAAGAACTCTTCTTAGATTACTACTATAAACAAGAACACAAGTACCTATAATTTTAAATTATACATAAGTAGTTTTAAGAAGAGTTCGATTATTTAGACGAAATGGCTAATTAGCTTTTTCAGCAGAATGATAAACAAAAGGATTAATAGCTTTATGTTTATCAGTAATAGCAGCTCTTAAATCATTAATAGCTATAACTTTAAATTCAACAAACCAAACTTTTTGTCCTTTTTTATATCCTTGATTTTGTCCAAAAGTACCAACAGTAATAGAACGAGTTAGTTCAGTATCATTAGTAATATACTTATTAACAAATTGAGGACTAAGAACATTATGTTTAAGATAAAGATGATAACCACGTTCAAGAGTAGAACGGTCAATAATAATCTTATCCATTTGGTTCATACCAATAAGTTCAGCATCTTCTTTACTAATTTTAGCAATAATTGGCATAACCTCAACTGTACTTACTTTATTATTAATAACACCAAACAAACTTTCATTTTGGCAAAGAGCAACAACACAATAATGTTTAGCAACAACTACATTAGTAAGAATAGCGTCAAGTGCTTCACTTGTTATTTCGCTAATGTCAGTAGGTATTTGAATACCAAAATCTTTAAATTTACTTTCAACTTTAATCATAACACTAAATTATTTAGTTTTAATAATACTATCAATACCAATATTTCCAAGTTTAAGTTTACTTGGAACTTTAACTTCTTTTTTATTCCTTTCACCACTATGAAATTCTCTAGTGTATTTAGGTTTAGTTTCACTTTTATCTTTACCCATAACTTAATTGTTTTTAGCAAATGTAAGAGTTTGAATGAATCTACCAAGAGAAAAACTATTTTTAACATTTCAATCGTAGAGGATTATACGATTATAAATATGCAAGTCATACTCCCCGTGGAGGATGAAGATGAGTTAGATTTAATCATATTAGCAGTAATAATATTAATAGAGATAATGATATTGATTATAGTATTGATTAACTTGATGTGATTGATACTGATTATATTCATCCTCCACGGGGAGTTGAGCGGAGAGCGAAGCTCGGAGCGGGTCACAGTGAATCTATTAATGCTGATTATATTAAATATTATATATAATATATCTATATAGATACTATTGCTAACTTATAATTACTTGATTATCAATAAGTTATAAATACTAATTTATACCATACATGGAATAGATTTCGCTATTTATTTGCTATATTTATACCATACATGGAATAGATTTCGACATTTCCTAGAGTAATATATTTTTATGTTAAACTTAATACTATTATTGTTATGACTTTTAAAGAAGATTTTAAACCTACTAAAGTTTATAATAAACTTGTTAATGATGTTTGTTATAATGCTGATTGTTTAGAAGAATTTGAAAAACAAAGACTTGTTGTTGCTAATCCTTTTAGTTATAATAAAAGTACCAGAACTGGTATAGTTGCTGAATTTGATAATGGTTATCATCTTAGTAAAGAAGTTGGTATTAAACGTAATTTTGTTACTATTGGTATGAGAGTTTGGGATATAATAAGAAAAAATAGATATGCTGTTATTATTTCTTTTATTGGTTATATTGCTGAAAATATTAAATTTAATAGTAATGTTATTTATATTTCTCATGATTTAATTAAAGGTTATGGTTTAGTTAAACCTAATTATAGAGATTATTATAATGCTATTGCTTATCTTGAAGATGAAAATATTATTAAAAGAACTAATATTAGAAATATTTATGTTGTTAATCCTATTTACATATTTAGGGGTGATGTTAACAAACTTATTAATATTATTAGTGAAGCTAAATTAATAAAAACTTTTGATGATAAAGATAGACTTATAGTTGATAAATTTGTTTTATTTAAAAATGATACTGATAAAGGTATTGTAATTGCTAATAAAGATTTGTATGCAACTGAAGTTGTAGATATTGGTGAGGACTGAGTTAAATGCGATGATAAAAATGATGATAATTATAAAGATGAGGGCGAAGATAATGGAAATAATGAAGATGAAGGTAATAAAGGTAACGATAATGAAAATGAAATGAAAAGTTATAATGAGAGTGATAGTGAAAATGATAGTAATGGTAATAATTAGAGTGAAAATAGTGTATATTGGTATGTTAGTAAGGCTAGTGAGTATAAGGGGTGGGTCATTAAATTGGACTTGACTACCCCCGTCAAGTTCTAGGAGAAAGTAAAGTTCTCGCTCTCATTATCAACATTAAATATATTGAGATTATTCATCTCATTACATTACTAACTATTAACACTAATCATTATGAAAACAAACAAACCATTGTTGTTAATTGCAATCATACTGATGATGCCAGCTATCATACTAGCATTGAAAGTAGAACCAACTAGTGATGAACAAATTACTGCTGTTGTATTTGGAATACTATCGGCTATTGTTAGTTATCTTAGTAGAGATTAATCTCTACTAGATGATGTTGCTCATTATCAACATTAAATACTTTGCAGTTGAAACGAAAACAACTGTCAGTAATGCTACTGATTAGCGTAATTAAATACTTAATAGTCATGCCAGACGTTAAAGATTTAGCACAAGCTGCACAAGGTGCTGCTGCTCCTGAGAGTGTTAATGTAGTTGAACAAACTACTAGTGTTAACCAACCTGTTCAACCTACTGTTGATACAGATAACCAAAGTTCTGCGCAAGTAGAAACCATTGATGATGTTGTTAGACGCATTTGTACTGATGGTCATAGTTATGTAATGACTACTGTCATTACTAATATTGATTGTCAAGAACGTACAGGTCGTAATGGCAAATCTTATCTCAATGCGTTTGTTACTATTGCTAGTCCTGTCAAAGGTGCTCAAAGTATGCCTGATGGTACACATCGAATGGGTATGCTTGGTGCTGTTCAGATGCCATTCAATCAGATACTGCTTGTAATGCGCAAAGACAAGTTCTACGGTAGATTTGTCAACTATGTTGGCGAGGCTGCTGAAGCTGGCTTTGCTAGTATGTATCTGACTGGTGTTGCTGTTAAAGTTCTTTGCCAGTTTGTACCTGCTGGTGTACAAGACCGTAATCCGTTTACTCGTAAAGATAATCTTTACAATGTTGTGGATTATGACCGATATGTATATCATATTGTAGGTATCGAACAGCCTGCTGACCCTGTTCTTGTTGGTGCATATAATGTACTTATTAAGCAGATTATGGAGGACACTCGTGCTGCCATTGCTGCCAAGCGTGAGGCTAAAGCTAAAGCGGCTAGTTTTGTTTCTACTGCAATGAGTGATGACGATTTGCCATTCTAATGAACATGACGCTACTGACCTTCGGGTTGGTAGCGTTTGTGTTATCAACAATAGTTTTGCTGATGCTGTTGCTAGTGTTCAACCTCGAAATGCTCATTATCAACATTAAATAGATTGCAGCAAACGAACTTAACAGTCTGATAAGACTTGTCAATCAAGACCTAGCTGTAAGTTCTGATAAGTCTTGTCCTAATATTAAACATCATGAAAGTACATCGTATTATTACTACTATTGAAGTTGAGAATGATAATTCTATTACTTCTATTGAACTTATTAATCTTCATCCTACTAATGATGATATTCTTCTTGCTATTACTGATATTACTACTAATGGTAATGCTGAAGATATAACAAAAATATATGATAGTGTTAATAAGAGCAGACTTGGTATTGCTGGTAAATTAAAAAGTATCGCTCGTATTATTAATAATAGTCTTGATGATTACGAATGTGGTATATTTGGTCGAGATTATAACGATAGCGAATGTAATGATGAAACTAAAGCTGATTAACTAGATAAATGCCATGTAAATTTTTTTCTTATAATATATATTATATACGAAGTATATTATATATATATATTATACCCTAGAATCAGCGAAAGATATTTATACTGATATTGCTATTGGTAATGATAAGACTAGTTATGTTAGTGAACTTACAACAACTCATCTTGTGAAACAAGATGATGTTGGTATGACTGTCGTGACTGGTATTGATACTGATATTGGTCATGGAGATTTACTCTCATAACAAAAAGTTATAGAAGTGAAATTAGATGTGACGAGAGGTATTGAATGTGGAGAAAGAGGATATGGAGATGAAAGTGGTGAATGTGGATTTCGTGGAGAATGAGATGGTGGAGTTGGATGTGGTTCAAATAGGGTTAAATTGAGGTTGATGGTGGAGATGAGAATGATTGTGGTAGTGGTAAATGTGGAGATAAGGGTCGAGATGGTCATGCTGAAGAGACTAGTCCTGCTGGTATTCTTCCTAATCCTCTTCATCCTCCTAATAACACTCCTAATAATCAATCTAAACCTATTGCTCCAACTCCTTCTCTTTCTCTCCTATAACTTCTCGTTATACTATCATAATCTCTAGTTCCAGCATTATAACCTCTAGTTATACTCTCTATAACCTTTCATTATAACCTCTATAACCTCTAGTTATATCACTATCAGTTTCAGTCATAGTATCGTCATTATCATCTCATTGATGTTCGTCATGACTATTAGTCATACAATCGTCATTAAGACTAGCTCTAACAATACTATCAAGTCTAATAAGACTTCTAGTCATAATTACCAATAGCATTAGTTCTAGTTAATAATAGCACTATTAATACTATCAGTATTATAATGACTATTAATACTAGTCATGCTAATATTACTGGTGGTATTACTAATGATGTTCTTGATATTCTTGATATTACTGATTCTCTTTATACTAATGATACTCTTGATACTATTGATATTTATTATACTCGTGGTAAGTTAATTCCTATTGCTATAACTATTTTAGTTATTTTAATATAGCTATTGATTATTAGTTAGAATTATAGTATAAATAAATTATAATATATTTGGAGTATTATATTTAATTATTATATTTGTCGTGTTGTTCAGTAGAGTAATATTGCTACTGATAATAATATTAATCTTAAACTTATAAGTGTTATGGTAAATTTTGATAATGTTACTAGTAATGTTCAATCTAAGCCTAGAAAGAAAACTATGGCTGAAAGTTTAGAAGAAGCTAAACAAGAAGGTAAACTTGTTGTTCCTGAAGAAGATACACAAATTAATGCTGTTGTTAGTAGTGAAACTGTTCAGCCTAAGAATAAAGCTAGGAAGAAGAAACAAAGTAAAGTTCGTAAACAGGAAGAACAAACTACTGTTGTTAGTCAAGCTAATGAAGATAATGATTTTAAAGATGCTAAGACTGATAAACGTGGTGTTCCTGTTGGAATTAATGTTCCTCAACATATTCTTGATGTAGTTTGTATTGTTAAATTCAATGCTGCATTTAGACGTCATACTTCTCTTAATATTCTTCATACTCTTGAAGATGATGGAAGAATATGTAATTCTAAAGGTGCTTATGTTGATTTCTTATGGAATAAGTTTAGAGTTACTGCTGATGGTGGTCTTCGTAGAGAATATAGATATACAGATGATTTATTCATTGATGCTTTAGTTAAAGCTCATGCTGATGTTGCTAGTGATAGTCAGCAAGTTATTGGTATTATGATTGATACTGAAACTGAACTTCATAAAAAGAATAAAGATTCTGAAGCTAGCTAAGTTTGTAGTATAGACTCCCCGTAGAGGATGGATAGTGCTGTTGAGCTTGTTAAAGCTAATTCTCATTTGCCTGCCATTTTTATCCATTTTGTTTATTGGGTTTGTTATAGTCAACTAGTTGATGATAATCATCCTCTACTCGGAGTTTATTTTATATATAAAGATATGGAAAGAACTGATATTTATTTTGTTGAAGATGATACATATTTCAATAATAATGTTGAAGGTGTTGAAATTCATGCAGAATGTCTAAGTCAAGATTTTGACGATATTGCTTGGGAACCAATAGTTGATGATAGTCCTATTGTTGACCCTGAAAATGATGTTTTTGGTTATTATGATTAAATAAATAAAATTATGGAAAATATTAATATTAAAGTTATTCTTGATGAAGTTTTTGGTAAATCTTGTGATAGTATTATTTGTGATACCTGTAAATATAAAGAAGATTGTAATCTTCTTAATAAATTCATTAATGATATTAAAGATAAAGGTTTATCTCCAGACCAATATGTTAGAGGTTTAGCTTTATTTGTATATGTTCTTAAAGAACAAAAATATATTAATGATTTTGGTAAAACTCAAGAAGATATTATTAAACTTGCTACTAAAGATGGATTTGAACTTGATTGGCTTATTAATCGTTGGGATAGTATAATTGAAGATAAAGATATACTTAAGCCTATTATTGCTGTTTTTCCTAAATATGCTAAAGATATGATTATTAATATTGTTGAAGCTAATACTAAAATTAATCATTTTATAGGTCAACATATTATTGATACTTCTAATGCAGAATATAAGGAAATGATTAAAATGGTTAATCAATCTGTTGATAATAATAAACAAGAGAATAAGTTTAAGAATGTTAGTGATGATGAAATTTATGCTGAACTTAAACGTAGAAAAGCAAATAAATCTACTAAATAATCCCACATAATTTTGATTGTATTTCTAACACTATTGTCTGTGAAGATAATAGTGTTATTTCACTTGCTGATGATGGAGGAATTGAACTCCGAAACTATGATATTGTTATTATCCGTTTTAATTTCTAAAATTGTAGGTTTTGTAATAGTACAGTCTGTGAAGATAGTGCTATTAATATTTATCATAGTCCAAGTGTTATATGTCATATTTGATTTGGTGTTAATTATTCTATTATTATTGATTGTGAAATTAGTAATAATGATGTCTGTGTCAAACATTTCGTTTTATATGATTTCGTATTTGTAGTTTTGCCTAGCATTGTCTGTGAAGATAGTGCTAGGCTTTTTAGTATGTATATTATTAACTTTAAATATATAATTAAAATGGATAATTATGATTCTTTTATTTTCGATGGTCTATTAGATAGATATATTGAAGAACAAGCTAAGTTTAAAAAAGGACAAGTAGTTTATATGGAATATACTTATCAATATCATAATCAAACTAAGCTTGGTATTTGTGTTGGTATTGTAACCGAAGTTGGAATTACTAAAATCGAACGTACAGTAGGTAATAATAAATATATTGATTATCCTATTGTATATACTGTAACTCATGCTAAAGGTGTTAGTCGTTGTGTTAGTGAATGTAAACTTGGTTCTGTATCTGAACATATTCTTAAAGAACGTCTTAAACGTGATGGTAAGAATAATGAACAGAATAATGAGCCTGCTACAAATGACTAGCTATTTACGCTCATAACATATTCATAGATATGATTCTTTTGTCCTCTGTTGAATTTTCATATATAATCTGATTAATCTATCACGATTAATATTGAGTTCAATACAGGGCAAAAGAACTAGCTAATAAATGTTAAACTAAAAATTTAATACAGTTTTGTTATGAATTATATTACTTATAAGAATATTGATGGTACTATTACATCTGGATTTAAAGTTAAACTTTATGATATAGTTACTTTGAATACTGGTTATTGGAAAGATAAACTTGCTATTGTTCTATATATTAATGAGGATAAAAAACAAATTAAAGTTCGTATTATTGAATGTGGTATGAATTTAACTCTTAAAGTTAAAGATGTTCAATTTGTTAATCATAATAATAGAACTGCTGCTCGTTCTTATATTGATTTATGTAATAAACTATCTAAAACCTTTCGTGATAAATATACTGATAAACATTATATAAAAGATAATTGGTTTACTGATAAATTTATTATTAATGATATAACTGCTGATACTATTGCTAAAGGTATTGGTCAATATATTACTAATACTGATAGTGATAGATATTCTGTTAGTGCTATTATGTGGCTTAGTGATATTAAAGATTATATAGATGCTTTACTTAAATATGGTGATTTTGATTTTGTTGCCAAAGCATTTAAAATCTATAATATTACTGATACTAGATTTGAACTTATTCGTAAACTTTATCATTATTTCTATGATTGAAAATGTTTCTCATTTTATACTTGGTATGATATTTGGTTTATCTGTATATCTTTTTATAAGAATTACCATTGTTAGTAAAAAACTAGATAGACTTATTAGAGATATTAATGATACTCAAAATTGGATTAGAAAGATTCAAATTGATATTTGCGATATTAATAAACAATGGGAAGTTAAAAGAGATAGAAATAGACTAGATAGAATTGAAGATAGGATTGGTAAACTTGCTAGTGATTTTAATGATATTATTAGAAAGAAAGTTTAATGACTAGCTTGCTTCCATCCTCTACGGGGGGTCGCCACGGAGCGTAGCGTAGTGGCTCTACTATTCTAACTATTATTGAATTTATTATAGTTTTAACTATTAAATATAATTGTTTTATTAATCTTTAAAAATGTAAAGTACTTATGAAAAAGTATGATGAAGTTTCTGTTGTTCGTCAACTTAATAATGTTGATGCTGTTATTGGAATCAATCCTGCTAGTAAAGTTATTAAAGTAGCTAAAAATAGCGCTATTGGTAATGGAACTAATGGTAAGATTGATTTTCTTTCTCATTATTGTGGTTATCATGTTGAGATTGTTGATGTTATTCAACAACAAAAAGAACGTGATGAAGAAATTGCTGCTAAGAAAGCTGCTAAAAAGGCTGCTCGTAAAGCTAAATTTGCAGAGGATAATACTTTTAAAGGTATTACTCGTGCTGTTGATAAACGTATGCGTACTATTAAAAGAAAGTAGTATGTTATGGTTAGCTTTAAATTCTCATTTGGAGTTGTAGGTAAATCCAAAGAGAAAGGAATAGTCAATAAATATGTTATTATAGTTGCTAAATGTGAAGGTATTATTAGATATATTGATGGTACTTATAAAGTAGAATATAATGGCAAACTATATAGCATTACTGGTGAAAGTTACAGAACTAAAGGAAAGAAAGTTATTTATGCTCGTCGATTAGATGAATATAATCATAGAATTAAAATTATAAGAGATAGTGAAAATAGAAAAACTGTTGATACTAGATTTTATATTCCTTTTGCTGCTGGACTTATAGCTAAAGGTAAAATTGTTAAAATGCCTTTTGCTAAGGAATTGTTTCATATTACTACATGTTATAATCGTGGTGATAGTGAATCTACTATTTTAGCTTTTCAAGAATGGAAAGAATATGAAGACAAAGTTAAAAATAATCTTATTGATGTAAACAACGAATTGTAATGATTGGTAATCTTAATATTGCTAATAGTAATAGAAAAGATACTAACATTAAGTTTACTAAAGACCAAGAAATAGCTGTGCATGAACTTATTGAGTTTCTTGCACAGCCTTGGGATGAGAAGAAATATATTAATGCTCTTTGTGGTGCTGGAGGTACAGGTAAAACATTTGTTATTAAATATGTTATTAATAATTGCAAATGGTCTGGTGGTGTTATAGGTTGTGCTGCTCCTACACATAAAGCTTGTAGAGTTCTTAGTAATTCTATTGGTGGAAAAGAAGTTAATACTATTCAATCATTATTTGGTTTTAGACTTGATGTTAATATTGAAAATTTTGACCCTGAGAATCCTGCTTTTAATCCTGTTGGAAAAGATAAACTAGATGGTCTTAAAGTTTTAATTATTGATGAAGCTTCTATGCTTAATGCTAAACTTGTTAAGTATATTAGTAATAAATGTAAGAAGCTTCAAATTAAAGTTATAATGCTTGGTGACTCTAGTCAGCTTCCACCTGTTAATGAGAAAACTAGTCAAGCTTTTCTTATTGCTAGTAATACTTATTATCTTAAAGAAGTTGTACGACAAGGAGATAATAACCCTATTAGTAAACTTCTTAAACTTCTTCGAGAAGATATAGATAATAAGAATGGATGGAAGTTTCTTGATTATATATCTAAGAACAGACAAGATTATAATAAAGAAACTAAAGGATTTTATGTTTGTGGTCAAACTGAATTTTCTGATTTAATTGATACTTGTTTTAATGATGAAGAATATACTAAAAATATTGATTTGTATCGTATTATAGCTTATACTAATAGTCGTGTTGCACAATGGAATAACCATGTAAGACATATGATTATTCAAGATGCTGATAAGAGCCTTATTACTCGTAATGATTTAATAATGAGTTATACTACTGTTGTTAATGTTTTTAATGATATTATTATAAACAATAGTGAAGAATATATTGTTAAAGATATTGTTGATACAATTGATAATGATTATGAGTTTAAAGGATTTCTTATTAAGTTTCAAGCTATTCATGGTGGTGCTATAACTCAACCTTTATTTGTTATTGACCATTATGATAACTATACATTTCAGATGTATTATAAGAAGTTGACTAGTCTTATTGATGATGCTAAAAAAGCTAGTAGTTCTGAACGTGGAAGTAAATGGAAACAATATTTTGATTTTAAACGTAAATATCTTATCGCTTCTAATATTACGAATAGTAATGGTAAGATTTTATTTAGTAGAGATTTAGATTATGGTTTTGCAATTACTTCTCATAGAGCACAAGGTTCTACTTATAAAAATGTATTTGTAGATATTAACGATATGATTTATGATAAATATGGTCATCCTTATACTAATAGAGATGAAATGCTTCGTAGATTGTATGTTGCTTGTTCTCGCGCTAGTAATCAATTAGTATTATCTTATGGCAAGTAAAACTGTTGACGAATATCCTGATTGTGAAAGATGCCCAAATCGTATATTTAATACAGGTAAATATATACAAGGTGGTAGAGGAAGTATTCATGGAGATATTGTTTTCCTATTTCCTAGAGGTGATAGAAATTATTGTGAAGGTTATCAATTATTTACTGATATTGGTAATCTTTATGATGAATATTCTGGACGTAATAACACTGAAGATGTATATATGACTTATAGTATTAAATGTGCTTGTTCTAATAATTATAATACATATCTTACTGCTGTTGATAAATGTCGTAATATTCTATGGAAAGAATTAGCTAGAATTAATTATAAGTATCTATTTATATTTGGTGATGCTTATCTTAGTATTAGTAATAATCATATTCCTAGATTTATGGCTACTGGCGGTAAGTATATATTTAATAATTATTCGCCTCTTGTTAAATTTAAAGATGATAATCTTTATCATATGTTTAAACAGCGTTTTGCTGATGATGTTAATTGGGTTACTAAAAATAGAAATAATTATGGTATAGTATAAATGATTAATTGTATAGCTTATGATGTTGAAGTTTTAAGAAATTTCTTTTCTATTACTTTTGTTAGTATTAATAGTTATCTTAAAGTTTTTAAAGATTGTGTTAATGCTGATGGAAAAGCTATTCCTTTAGTTCAAAAACTATCTGTTGAAGAAATTAAAGCTCGTCTTGAAACTGTTGAAAAATATAAGTTTTATATAACAGATAAAGATGATAGTCAATTACTTTCTATGATAGATTATATTAATAAGACTAGATGTTATAAAGATTCTAATGGAAATATTATTCGTACTGACTTGTATGGATTTAATAATTTCAATTATGATAATCTTATGATTGCTGCTTTACTTAGTTTTTATATGCGTACGAATAGTACGAAAGAACTTATTAATAAGTTATATGAAACTAGTAAAACTATTATTTCTAGTCAAGATGATAAAGATAAATTTAAAACTGATTTTTATCTTAATAGTCTTAGAAAATATAAACTACCATTTACAGGTGTTGATGTAATGCGTATATTTGCTCTTAATAAAGCAAGTATAGTTGTAGATAGTAAAACTGGTGAACGTAAACCTGTTCCTAAAGGTTTAAAACAAACTTCAATTAATCTTCAATGGTATGAACTTCTAGAATATGAACTTCCTGATATTAATGAAGAAGAAGCTGAATTATATAATGAAATTCCTAATCTTAAAGGAATGAATGTTAAACAGCTTAATAAACTAGTAGATAAATGGGATAGATTTATTCTTGATGAATATATTGAACCTATGATGTATTATAATCTTAATGATGTTTTCATTGTAGCTGAAATAGTTCGTCTTTATCCAGAAGAAATTAAATCTCGTTATGCTATTAGTAAAGCATATGATGTTGATGTTCTTAATTCTAGTCGTAGTAAAACTGCTGATATTCTTTTTGAGAAATTTTATAGTAAATTTAGTGGTCTTGCTCCTGAACAATGGAAAGGTAAGAAAACTGAAAGAACTGCTATGAGTTTTAAGAAAGTTATTTTTCCTTTTATTAAGTTTAAAACTAAAAAACTTCAAGATTTACTTGATAAACTATATAAAACTACTATTTATAGAGTTAATAAAGATGCTTTTAGTGAGAACGTTAAAATTGGAAATATAACTTATACTCTTGCAACTGGAGGTTTACATAGTCAAGATGTTCCTATGGAGTTATATTCAACTACTCCTTATGGTGATTACTTAACTCCATACTCCACGGGGGGTAAACCTTTTACCATTTATCATTTTGATGTTGCTAGTTTTTATCCTAGTATAATAGGTGTTCATAAAGTTGCTCCTTCTCATATTGATACAAATGCTTTTTGTAATTTAATTAGTTGGATGAAACAAAAACGTGTTGATGTGAAACATAGTGAAGAAGAATACATAGATGGTATTGCTAAAGATATTCTTGCTTTAGTTTTAAAGATTGTCATAAATAGTATTTATGGTAAACTTGGATTTGAAAAAGGAGATTTATATGACCGTCTTGCTGTTCTTAAAGTTACTGTTAATGGACAACTTATGCTTCTTATGTTATGCGAAGCTCTTGAACTAGATAATATTCATATTATTAGTGCAAATACTGATGGTATTATGGTTAAAGTTTATATTGACCAAGAAGATAAATTTAAAGAAATTACTACTTGGTGGCAAGATATTACTGGTATGCAAGCTGATAGCGATGTTGTTCATAGTCTTATAGCTCGTGATGTTAATAATTATATTACTCAATTTAGGTCTAAAGGTAAGCTTAAAATTGAATCTAAAGGTGCTCTTAATCCTATGATGTATTCTCTAGATTTAACTAAAGGTTATTCTATGCCTATTGTTGCTCAAGCTATTGAAAACTATTTTCTTAAGAATAAACCTGTAATGGATACTCTTCAAGAAGCAACTAATATTCTTGACTTTTGTCTTACTCAAAATGTAGGTAAACAATTTCATGTAGAAGAAACTAAGATTGAAAATGGACAAGTTACTCATGTTATTTGTCAAAGATATGTTAGGTTTTATGTTTCTAATAGAGGTTATATTATTGAGAAAGTTCATAACGATAATGGTTCTCGTAGTAGAATGGCAGCTGGTTCTGTTGTAACGGTTATTAATAGTCTTGATGATAAAGATATTTCTCTTAGAGATATTAATTTTAAATTTTATTATCAAGAAGCTATGAAGATTATTAATCCTATTAAACTTAAGATTTCTCCTAAAGGTAAAGGTAAAAGTAAAATTAAAAAATATAGTGGTATGTATAATCCTATTTTTAATGAAGATGATTTTGGATGAAAAATATAGTTGAAGAATCATATAGTAAACTTATTAATAAATGGGGTTCTAAAGATTATAAAGGTATTGGAACTATCCATTGTGTTCAACCTCTTGATTATTCTGAAATTATAAGTAGAGTTATTACTCTGATGAGGAATAAAAATCCTAATCTTAAAATACTTATTGTTACAGATAATTGGAAAAGAAGAACAGAAATTGTTGATGGTCTTAAAAATCATAATATAAATATAGATACTATTAATATTCTTACTCATACTTATGTTAATAGTAGATATAATTATAGTTATGATATTTCTATTGTTGTTGGAGTTAATGAATGGAATCTTTCTTGTAATACAGTTTTTAATCATGCTAGATTTAAACTTATGATTATAACTAAAGATACTATTGATACTGCCAAACTAAAAGAAATTTATACTAATATTCCTCCTATTAATGATAATATAAGTTCTAGTGGTATTAATGCTATGCGGGCTTTACTCCCCGTAGAGGAATACAGAGAGCCAATTTTGTTTGTTAATCAAGATGATATTGCTAATTATGATAAATATACTGAATTTATTACTCAGACTATTCAAGTATTTGGTAATCTTGATAATATTAAATGTGCTCGAAATGGTACTCAAGATGGACGTAGTGCTATTCAATATATTACAGAAATAGCTGAATATAATGGATGGAGTGCTGATATGGATATGACTAATCCTTTTAGTAAACAAATTGATGAATGTTATAATCCTCTTGTTCTTGCTGAACGAGTTAAGACTTTTTATAATATTGTTCGTGAACGTATGCTTATATGTTCTGATAATGTTTGTAAGCTAGAAAGAATAGTTGAAATTATTAAAGATAATCCTGATAAACGATTTCTTATTATTAGTAAGAGAGGTGAATATGCTGCTACTGTAACTAAATATATTAATGATAAATTAGGTGAAATTTGTGGTGATTATCATGATAAAATTGAGGATAAAGTTCTAGTTGATAGTAATGGTATTCCTGTTTTGTACAAGTCTGGAAGCAAGAAAGGGACTGCTCGTATAATCAAATCTAAGGCTATTTCCACGCTGAATTTGAAGTCTTTTAATGATGGCTTATTAAGAGTATTATCTATAAAAAATAATTCAACTGACAGCCTAGAAACAAGCGTAGACGAATGGATTTTAACCTCACCTTTATGTGATACCATAGATGAACTTATCTATCGTTATAATAATGTTAATTGTAGTCAATCAAAACTTAAAGTACATAAACTTTATATAGCTGGTACTATCGAAGAAGCAAGTCTTAAAAAGGAAAAGTTATCGGCTAACCATGAAGTTATACAGAATATTAATTTTGATATTAGTGCTCAAAATTTTGATGATATTGTTTGCTAGTATAAATATAATAGTTACATTTGTTGTGTAATCAAAATCGCTCTTTGATAGAATGGACGAAGATAAAGAAGTTAAAGTTAATGATACTACTGTTGCTGTTAGTAATAGTGGTATTGAAAAACAACATGGTGTTCAACATTCTGTTGCTCCATATCAGCTTAATTATATGAGTGAAGCTGAAATTGCAAGTCTTGAAGTATTTATCAAACGTGTTATGCGTAGTGATAAATGTGGTATTAAGTCTGTTGAAGATGGTCTTGCTATTGCAATGAGAGCTAAAGACCTTAGACTTCCATTTTCTACTTGCATTGAACATATTCATGTAGTTCAAGGTAAAACAGGTGTTGATGTTCACATTATTAAGGCATTACTTGTCAAAGGCAGCGTGAGTTGGGAAAAAGTAGATAATTATCGCGCTCTGTACGAATATACAGATGGCTTTAATGCTTATGATGAAGATATACTTCCATCTGACTGTATTA